>JAMOPK010000069.1 GCA_027064565.1 Caldifarciminota bacterium
GATGGTGTCCCTTCTGGCAAGGTCGATGGAGTCAGCCGGACTGACATAGACATCGTCGTCCGCCTGCGACACGAGTTCCAGAGAACAGTTTTCACAGGCTATCGGAGGCTGGAGCCTGTCTGCACGGATGAATTTGCCGGAGTTTCTGTCGAAAAATACTTCCCCGTCGCCCTTCGGAACAGCCACCAGCACGACATCATGGACGAGATGGGTCTCAAGCGCTTCGTTTCTCATCGTGAGGGTCACAGTGCCGTCTTCGGCTCTGGCATCTATGCGGTCAAGGTCCCATGTCTCAAATGTCTTGAACAGTGAAAAGGAGAACCCTTCGGCCACCAGATAGCCATCGGAATTGTAAAATGTGGGACAAGACCCCCAGCACGCTTTAGGATCCATGATGCAGGCTGCTGTTATGGAGAGGTCAGTAACGACCATGACAGTCGTGAGAGCGTAGGCGAGACCAACAGAGGGAGGAAGCTTTGTTGAACGGACTTCCATAAACAAAACATCGTTTTTGGGGTAAACCGTCGAGTCTATTTTTTGCCCCTCAGGATTCAGGAGCGTGTATAGGTTCCCTGAAACCACGATTACAGTGTCCCCGTCAACTTTTACGAGGTTCATTTTTGTCTCTACAAACCTGCCGCCTTTGAGATGAAGCACAACGTTAGCAGTTGTATCGTAAACCGTTCGTGCATCCTGAATTTCCTGTGTTGATACTACCACCTTCTGGTAGGATGCACAGCCTGCAAAAAGCAGGCTCCCCGCCAACGCGATAGTTAGCCACTTCTTCATTTTAGCCTCTCCTGTCAAAAATTGCTATTGATTACAAAAGTCCTAATTTTCTGTCATGGTTGGGATAGTCATCATTTACTTGTCCCTCGTAAAATTCTCTTTTGAAATAGTGTTCTTTAGGATTTCTGGTGGGTATATAAATCTCCACTGGTATATCTACTTCCTTTAAATAGCGCACCATCAAAGGCCCAATTTCTTCCCACGATAACCCCCCAAGTCCACAGCCAAGGGCAGGAAACGCTATGGATTTAACTCCTTCCTTCTTATAACATTTCACGAACCATTCCAATCCCTTCTCTATCATGTGTGGGTCGCTTTTTTCTTTCCAATGTCTTTTTGTCGGGAAAAATAGAAACCATCTTTCGCCGTTCCGAGTTTCGGGCTTATATAGATAAGGTTTCCCTGGTTTTAGAATCTTTCGTTTAGTCAAATCCTGATATACAACAAAAGCTGCTGGATACATGTATTTGAATCGGCTGGCTAATCCCTTTCCCATAACCCCAACGGTATTAACGCTTATTGTGAGTGTTTGCATCTGACTATCAAACATATCCCCATGGACGATAAAGAGATTTTCGTAAATTTCTACTTTCCTCAAAGGCTGGAAGAACAGGTCAGGATCCACGATTACTTCTATGGATTTCAACATTTCGCCATATTCTTTTTTTACCTTTTCTTGAAGCTCATGGTCAGGCACATAGATAGCACGTATGTATTTTTTAGGAACCCTTTGGGGAATAAGTGCTTCTGATTGGAGAAAAGTCTTCGGAAAAAGAAATTTCCCTTCAAATTCCTTTTCTTTGACATATTTCTGTATAGGAATGTTGGCCTCTTCTGAAATCCAATCGCGAATATCCCGTATTTCCTCAAATAATCTTCTAACGTAAACTTCTTCAGGATGGAGTATGACCGAGTAATCGCTTGCAGCATTGCCAATCGAAATTTTACTTCCTTTCTTGTTAATCACAGAAGCATCGATACCAATGATTATTATTGGCCAGTTCATTGACAGAAGCTGATATAGCATGGCATTTCGTGGGTAAATGTATAGTGGCACATATCCTGTCAGCCCTTTTAAACGCCGTTTTTCCACGATCTGTTTATTAGCTATTTCTTTGTGCGATAGACCCTGTTTCTCTACCATATCCCGACTCAATATGCCGTGTTGCAATATTTCACCTAAATTCCTAAGGTTGACGATGTAATAGAGCTCCAGACGTCGATCCCTTCGAGCCGTTTTTCTCATGTTAACCTCCTGAAAATTAGCCACTTTCACATGGCGTCACTATCCCCCTGCTTCCTTTATCGCCCTGTAAACCTTTTCAGGGGTGAAGGGCAGGTCAAAGAGCCTCACCCCGACCGCATCGTAAATGGCGTTGGCAATCGCCGGAGCCGGCCCGTTGATACCGACCTCAGCGACCGATTTCGCCCCGAACGGCCCTGTTTCCTCGTAAGAGTCCACGATAAGCGTGACGATCTCAGGCATGTCCGGAGGGGTGAATATTTTGTATTCCCCGAAATTGCGGTTGACCATCCGCCCCTGCTCGTTGAAAATGTAGCGTTCTGTCAGCGCCCATGTTATGCCGTTAACCACAGCACCCTCGACCTGACCTTCGACGAGCCGCGGGTTGATCGGCTGTCCGCAATCGACCGCACTCACAAACTTGATGACCTTCACAAAGCCCGTCCTCTTATCGACTTCCACCTCCGCAAACTGGGCAATGAACGGCGGAGGAGATATTTCGCCCACGTATGACGCTGATGCCTCGATCTGGAACTGATTTTCCATGTAAAGGCTTCTGAGGGCTATCTCGCTGAAGGTGACGGATTTGCCGCTCTCCCTGTCAATGACTCTGCCGTCTTCCATGTCCAGTTTCTCCGCCGGGACGCCCAACATTTCCGATGCGACCTTCAGAATCTGCTCTTTGATCAGCTCCGCGGTCTTTTTCACGGCGCCGCCGGACACGTAGGTTGTGGATGACGCATAGGCGCCGGTGTCGAACGGCGTGATGTCAGTATCCGACGAATGGACGATTATCATCTCAACGGGTATCTGGAGGACCTCAGCGGCGATCTGAGCGAGAATGGTGTCGGAACCGGTTCCGAGGTCAGTGGCGCCGACGTAGAGGTTGAAAGAGCCGTCATCGTTCATTTTCATCCTTGCGGCGGCCATATCGATGAGCGGGATGCCCGATCCCTGCATGGCGACGGCCATTCCAACGCCCCTCACCTTACCCTTCTCGACTTCGATCCGTTTGCCCCGCTTCTCATACCAGCCGATCTCTCTGGCACCCATGTCGATTGCCTCGTCAAGGTGCTCCGATGTGATGATCTGGGGCGTTCCTTCCCTGCCCTCGCCGATAAGCTCGAAAATTTTTGATGTCTCGCCCTGACGGATGTGGATCCTTTTCCAGTATTCGAGGACGTCGATGCCGAGGCGTCTGGCTATTATGTCGATCTGCTGGTTGAGTGCGAAATATCCCTGAGTGGCGCCATAGCCTCGATACGCACCGGCAATGGGCAGATTGGTGTATGCCGAGCGCGCCCAGAACCTCATGGCGGGGACCTTGTTCAGCATCGGGAGGGATTTGGAGCCGACGTTTGAGAGAACGGTCAGCGCGTGTGTCCCGTAGGCCCCTCCGTTCAGGATGACGTCCATCTCAAGGGCGGTTATCGTTCCGTCATTTTTAACGCCCGTCCTGAGCTTGAGGATCGCTGAGCGGCGGACCCTTGTGGAGACAAAGACCTCCTCACGGCTCAGTGCGATCCGGGACGGCCGTTTGTGTTTCCATGTGACGAGCGCCACAAGCGGCTCAAGGATGATCTCCTGTTTGCCGCCGAATCCGCCGCCGAGATGCGGTTTTATCACCCTGATCTTTCTCAACGGGATGTCCAGTATCATGCTGAGGATCCGCCGGGTGTGGAACGGGACCTGAGTCGATGAAATGACCACCAGCCTGCCCA
>JAMOPK010000070.1 GCA_027064565.1 Caldifarciminota bacterium
CGCAACTCTCATGAAAAAAGACGCAATCGAATACGGCACGGAGCTGAGAACCACCCTGTTTCGCGGCCTTGTGTCCTTTAACGGGAGCTTCAAAAGACAACAGGACAACCTTTTAGGGACAAAGGGTATAACCACATCCTACACGTTTACTCACGTGGACGTAAGCCTTGCACCCCCAAATTTGCCGTTCCTGCAATTCTACACGGATTACTCCCTTCAATCGGTGGATGACACGATGAACCTTTCAACCGGAATATACGGCTTTTCAGCGGGTTATCCGTATCAGGTTCGCTCTTTGAACCTGTATTCCCAGCTGTCGCTGACTTACCAGAAGTCGGACGTCCCGGACACAATTTATAAGGCCCAATCCTATTTTATGCTGATTCTCTCTCAATCCGTAGCGCTAAAACAACCCTTCACCTTCAATCTTAGTGGAAGTTACGGCAAATTCGACGCTTCCGGCACATCATCGAGCAGAAAATCCGCTGATTTTTCGGTCAGTTACACGCACAGGAAGGTAATGCCAACTCTGGGTTTCTCCCATTCCTCAAGCAACACCGACCGGAGGAATGACCTTTACATGAGATTGAGCTACAGGCCCGGCTGGGGAATTTCTGTGTCCTCAACTGCCATGTATTCGATGGGAAAATCGACGAGCAGTTCGGATTTCACGGAAAAGAGATTCACATTATCTGTCGGTAAATCGTGGTGATTGCTTTATAATGATTCAGGAAATTGTCCAGAAAATTCTTGACACTTCAAAGAGGGATAAATAATATTTAGCAAGCATGACAATCCAAACAGGAGGTTTTGTTATGAGAAAAGTATGGATAGCAATGGCTATCACAGGAGCACTTGTGCTCGCAACTTCATGCAAATCGAGTAAGGTGAAGGAGTTGGAGAGTAAGGTCCAGCAGCTTCAGGATCAGGTTCAACAGCTTCAGGACAGTATAATGGTTCTCAATAACACTATTGACTCTCTGGAGAACCTTATCGCTGCCCAGACACCTGAGATGACTGCTCAGAGTGCAAAACCCGCCTCCAAACCGGCAAGCAAACCTAAGAAACCCGCTCAGTCCTATAAACCTGCACCTCCGCCAAAACAGGGTGGAAGGTGATCAAGCGTTAACAGGAGGGGAAAAATGAGAAAGATAGCAAGATTGACCGGTGTTCTGGTAGTTGTAATTGGTATAGCTTTCATGATCGGATGTCCATCACCTATCACTGAGCTGGAGCCTCCATCCAATCTTACCGTTACAGCTGATAACACCGGTATTAGAGTCCAGCTCCACTGGGATGCTTCTCCAACGGCGGACATTGATGGTTACATTGTATATTTCAAAGCTCTTGGGGCCAAAGGTGAATATGTGGCAATAGACACACTTGCCGCAACTGAAACCGAGTATGAGACTGATCCTCAGGGCACAGCCGGTTACTATTATGTCACGGCATACAAAGGGGATACAGAGAGTGATCCTTCTAATGAAGTTTCCACGGTTCCTGCTCATACCGACGCTGCAACGGTTTACGAGCTCAACGGAGCTGGTGGCAGCGGATATGGATGGGATAGAACGAATGGAGCAGGTTCTGTGTATCCTATGAGTCAGGCAAGCAGCGCCAGCTCTGTTGATTTCTACATCACCAACTTTGCGGCTGGTTATTCCGTTATTCCGTATTACATCGCTTCGCCCGATGTGAGCCAGCAGTGCCCGGACAGCACCATCGTCCCTTCCGCCTCTTGGAGGGTCAACGGAATTAAGCTTGTGACAGTGCAGGAGGCTAACTCTGTGCTCCCGGCTGCGGGCAATTATGTCAGCTATGAGGAGCTGATCGGCGATTCTTACTATGGGGTTCACACAGAAGATGACTACTACGGTCTTATCCACACACTGGGCACTCCTGATGTGCAGCATGGCACCCAGAGCTTAGAGACATGGTTCCAGCTCGTGCGTGGCCTGAGGCTCATCAATCACTAAGCCATTGATAGGCAGAAGAACAAAGATCGGGGTGGCATTGTCTGCCACCCCTTTTTATTGGAAAAATGCGGTCTTTAGCCTCGGATAAAAACGTAGAAGCTCTTTTCAGATACGCCGGCAGGCGCCGGAAGATGAGCCTGTCTCAGATAGCATTCGGAGGATTTCTGTTCATCACAACGTTGTTTTACTTCTTCCCCGGAGCATTTCATACCCGGTATCTCGTCATCATTGCAATCGCTTTTCTTGTTCTGACCCTTTTCTTTTACGGGATGACACAGGAGTTTCTGTTTTTGCTGGTTGCAGTTGCTTATGCCCTGTCTTTGTTGTCTATCCTCGTTTTCCGATCGCTTTTCCCGTTCGCTATTCTGTGGTCGATAGCGCTATACGTTTTCTATCGATGGAGCCAATCAATTCACCCGGTGACCGTCCAATATAAACCTCCACGGGAGGTGACTCCCGGAGAAATCGCTTACATGGTCGAGGATCGTGAGGCAGACGAAAGGGAACTGCTGGTGACACTCCTTGATCTGGAAAGGAAAGGCATCATTGAACTGATCCCCACTCCTAACGATGTGTATATCCGCAGACTCATCGATATGAATGAAGTTGAAAATCTCAATCCTATCGAGAGTTTCGTGATGAACCGGGTTTTTACCATGACCGGGGTCAGGACAATGCTTGAAGCAGGCGTCCCTTTGTCTTATTCCGAGTTCCCGGCAGAGGTTAGCCTCGATTACGTGCTTAACAATCTCCACGAGTGGAAAAAGGCCTTTGATCTGACTTTTAAGGATTACCTCACAAACTACAATCCAATCTATTACCGTCCCCTCATTGCCACGGGTAGGAGGATTTTTTACCTCGGACTTGCTGCAATAGGCTGGGCGTTGTTGGGTGCTTACATAGGTTTCAGCAGCGACATTGCGGCCAGATCGATAAACGGCAGGGATTACCTTTATTCTTTCGCAATTTTTGGCGTAGCAACTGCCATGTTCGGCTGGAAATACAACAGTGCCCTCACTGAGATAGGTAAAAGAGTCATGTCAAAGATCAGAGGGTTTGAGGAATTTCTCAGGCGTGTGGAGTGGCCGAGACTCAGATGGATGCTGAAAACCGGCAGATTGACGGTCAGCGACCTCTTCATTTACTCCATCGCTCTCAAATTGTTCAACAGAATTGACTTCTGGCTGAGCAGGATCAAAAACGATGCTGCCCTTTCATCCGAGGATGCAGTCAAGATACACAAATTGTGGGAATTAATCAGCAAAAGATGGAGCCTCAGCCGAATAATCGAGCAAATGGAAGGGGGCTACGAGGTGTGAAGGGGCGGGGTATCGTTATTCACGACATCAGTTCATGGGAAAATCTGATTGACGAATTGGACACGACCAGCTTCTTCTGGCATCCCGAATGGTATTCCCTGTTTGGAAATGGCGTTCTGACCTCCGATCCGGAGTTCAACCTCAAAATTCCTTTCCTCATCAAGAGAAAGTTTTTTCTAAAAACCCTGCACAGCGGCCCATTTGGAACTTACGGCGGCCCGATACAACCGCCGTCAACCATAGACATAGGGACAATTTGCCAGCATCTCGCGGCAGCGGCATCGGCTTTCGGGGCAGTCAAGGTCGTTTTCAATGGGAATCCATGGCACAACTACGTAATCGGCATGGAAAAATGCCCGTTCCCTCTGAGATGGGCCGAGACGATGGCGATCACACCGGTGCCGAAAGATCCGCTCTCAGGGTGTAGCTCGGCATGTAAACGAAATTATCGCAAG
>JAMOPK010000071.1 GCA_027064565.1 Caldifarciminota bacterium
CTCCGTTCCATTGATCGTAGTGTTAGAGGCAAGGGCAAAGCAGCTGGTATATAGCTGCTTCAAATCGAGACTGATGGTGAGTGATGTATTTGTTCAAAGGCACGTGAGTTACTGTGTCTCTTTTACTGATATTTTCAAAGTGCAATCTTCAATAATTTATCCCATTTGGCATAGATTTTTTGGTAAACTAACACGATGACTTGTAAAATGAAAATTTCGGGATAAAATCATAATCTAACAAAGTGAAAAAATAGACCAGCCATTGGAAGGAGGTGGGATCGAGGTAAAAAGTGTGTGTTGATGAACAAGATAAAATTCAAACCTCAAAATTCATTTGGTAAAGAGGATTCTTGGGGATATTTGATTGGAATGTTTTTGTCTGATTTGGTTTTTCTAATTATTTCTGCTTTGTTGACATTTTGGGTTCTTGAATATTTCTTCGGATGGCATGGCATCCTCAATCATGAGAACATTCGCAGAGTATTGATTCCGTCGGTTATCTTTTACCTTATTTCGTTCTATCTGTTCGACCTCTACAACTACTCGCTTTACGAGAGCAAGATAGAAATCCTTGCTGGACTTATAAAAGCTTCGGCCTTTTCCGTCCTGTTACTGGCAGCATATGAATTTTTATTTAGACTGTCCGTATTTCCCAGATCCTATGTGGTGATTAACTTCTTTGTGTCAATATTTTTGCTGTATTTTGTTCGCACCTTGTGGCTCAATCGATTTAAGAAACTGAA
Organism: Caldifarciminota bacterium; assembly: GCA_027064565.1. Classification (GTDB taxonomy): domain Bacteria; phylum Hydrothermota; class Hydrothermia; order B15-G9; family B15-G9; genus WGAI01. The sequence continues at coordinate 744 of JAMOPK010000071.1, forward strand.
AGCTGTGGTTGATAGGGTTCTTTTTGTTGGGACGCCGGATGACATTTCCTCGGCCCTCAAAAGTATAAAAAATGATGGGTTGAAAAGGGATTGCCACATTGTTGGTGCTGTTCTGAGTCACAACGGAGTCGATGAAATAGAAGGGGTGCCGGTGTTAGGGGAGATCTCCGATGTCCATTCCATAATTGAGAAAAACAATATCAACAGAGTCATCGTTGTCTCGCCGATAAATTACCGGGAATTCGTCGAGAAACTTCACGGTGAAATAAACCGGGATATAAGGATAGAGATAGTTCCTGGCATCTACGAAATCTTGATTGGGAGACCGGATTACGCGTTGATAGCTGATATACCTTTGATAAAGATCGTGCGAGAAGGGCCACCCAACTGGTATTTCCTTATCAAAAGGGTGATGGATATAGTTGTTTCTTTGCTTTTACTCATTCTGACCCTTCCTCTTTGGATACCCATAGCAATTGTGATAAAGATCACGTCTCCGGGACCGGTGTTTTACAAACAAAAAAGAGTGGGGAAAGATGGCAGGACATTCACGTTGTGGAAATTCAGGACAATGATAAACGATGCAGAAAAACTGACAGGCCCAACTTTAGCCAACAAAAACGATTCTCGTGTGACCCCGATCGGCAGATTCCTTCGGAAATACCGCATAGACGAACTGCCACAATTGCTCATGGTGCTCAAGGGTGATATGTCGCTTGTTGGCCCGCGTCCTGAGAGGGTGGAATTCGTCGAAATTTATAAGAAAAAGATCCCCTTTTACAATGAAAGGCACAAAGTTAAGCCCGGAGTTACAGGATTGGCTCAGGTATGGGGGAACTATTCCACTTCTCCAGCCATAAAATTGAAATATGATCTCATCTATATCTACAATCGCTCGATCCTGCTGGACATCGAGATTCTCCTAAAAACTGCCAAGGTTGTGCTTAAAGGAACGGGAATATAGGGGCGATACACATGTCTCCAAAATTTAAGAGAAGAAACAGTGGACATGGCTGGTTTAAACTTTCTTTGCTTATTTTTGACATGGTGATAGTGTTGGCGTCTTCAATAATAGCGTTGTTGTTGAGAAACATGATTTTCATCCCGGAGCCTGGGGACGTCTTCTCAGCTATTAGAATTTTTTACCTCCCTTCGTTCCTGATACTTTTTCTTGGCCTTTACATCGCTGATGCGTTCAATTTTGACGCCATGGAAAGCGGTTCCGATATACTGCTTGTGGTGTTAAAGGGGGTCTTCATCGGAGTTGTCCTGGCATCCGCCATCGAATATTCCATGAGGATACACTTCTTCCCGCGAGGTTACATGTTTCTCTTCGCTGTAGTGTCCGTGCCTTTTTTGTATTTTGAGAGACGGGTTGTAGCTTCGGGCTGGCAGAAGTTAGCTTCTCCAGACCGTATCCTTGTCATAGGGAACGTCAAAGATGTAGATAACGTGCTGAGAAGGATAAAAAGACGTGAATACAACATCTTTTCAAGCATTGTGGGAGTCTTGGTCCCCGATAGCGTTGCTCTGGAAGGACGGAAAGACATTGAAGGTGTCCCGATACTGTCCAGCGGACACGGGGACCTCGACAAGGTAATCTCGAAATTCAACATAAACAGGATCATCGTTGTTTCCCCCATGGATCATCGAGAACTCATTAACAAGTTGCACAACAGCTCAAATTCGGACGTGCGCATCGAAGTTCTTCCCGGTATCTACGAAATCCTCATCGGCCGGCCTGATTACAGCCTGCTCGCTGATGTCCCGTTGATCCAGCTCACGCGGGACAACCCGCCCGAATGGTATCTCATCGTGAAACGGATAATGGACATAGTGATCTCCGTTCTGTTGTTCATTATCACACTGCCTATGATGCTCATAATCGCTGCTGCTATCAAACTCACGTCAAAAGGCCCTGTTTTTCACAGGCAAACACGGGTGGGCAAGGATTTCAAGCCTTTTACGATTCACAAGTTCCGGACCATGAAAGTTGGCAGCGAGCGGGAGAATAGAGAAGTCACTGACCCGAACGACCCACGGATAACGCCTGTGGGGCGCATCTTGAGAAAATACCACCTTGACGAGCTACCGCAGTTGTGGAATGTGATAAAGGGCGATATGTCGCTTGTCGGGCCGAGGCCTGAGAAGGTGGAATTTTTCCAGAAATATCTCGAACATGTGCCGGGCTACAGGGAACGCCAAAAAGTTAAGCCCGGACTCACAGGACTGGCGCAGGTGTGGGGAGATCATACGATTGCCCCGGAATTCAAGCTCAAATACGACCTCATCTACATCTACAATAGGAACCTGCTTCTCGATATCATGATACTTTTGAGAACGGTCAGAGTGGTTTTCAAGGGAACGGGTATCTGACTAATAGACCTTGCTGAGGGGCAGTTTGCGGTCGCCCCGCATCTGTGGAACCTGTTTCCCATCTGTCGCAGCCGCCACTTTTTTCCTGACATAATCCGCAATTTCGCCGAGGGTCACTATTCCATCTTTGTTGGAGTCTGCCCGTCCTTTAAGGCCGTCAATGAGATAATGGGTAAAAATCCCGTGTTTCAGTTTATCGTCCTCGTAGGACAAATCATAGACGGAGGTTGAGGCGAGAATAGATATGCCCGAATGTGAGGACGCAATTCTATACAACAATTCATTGGTGGTTCTGGCGAGGACAGTCCTCACACGCATGTTCTCGGATGGGAATTCCGCTATCATGTCAAAAGCGCCGGCATGACAGACATCAAAGATAAACAGAACCCGGAGCTTTTTGTCGGGCCACTCGAAGATGTCGATGACGTCATCTCTTGAAATGCCAGTTCCCACAATATTTGTTGGATCGCCGTCGTGTGGCAGAAAATAGAGCTTGCCGAGAGCAGGCAGGGCATGCATCGCCATGTAAACTATCACGAGATCGTTTTCATCCGCTATTTTAGCCACCCGCATCAAATTTTTCAGGATATTGGCCCTTGTCGCGTTTCTGTTGATGAGCGTTATCACG
>JAMOPK010000072.1 GCA_027064565.1 Caldifarciminota bacterium
TGGGCCGATGTATTCGGCCTACAACGCGGCGAAAAAGCAAGACTGGGAAACAGTTAAGAAAATAACTGCCAATCTCCTCTATCAGAAAACTGCAAGGGAAATGTATATCGCTGCATGTTCCCGAACTAGCGATTATCAGGGGATCATGCAGGCGGTGGAGTCTGCGCCGCTCGACCAGATTGGTGAGCTGGAGATCGTGGCTTACGCCTATGCAGCTTACAAATTGCGAGATCCCTCCACCGACAAGCTGCTCGATGAGGCCTCAAGGGCAGCTCCTTACCTCGATGACTATGTGGATTTCCTGAAAATGAACTATGACCTCGACCAGAAGCGGCTTGGGGCGGCGCTTCAAAAGGCTCTAAACGCCGCTTCAAGGTGGAAACGTGTTGACCGAACCACAGTTTTCACTTACGCATCCTCGGTGCTGACGCACCATCCGGCTGATGCGATCAAAGTGCTGAAAGCCGCCCTGCGGAACATGTCGCGCACAGATTCCGCACAGGCCTATCTCTTGATGGCCAGGGCCTATTCCAGACTGGGCAATCGGTCGGAGTCGGCACGACTCTACAAAAAGGTCCTCACAAAATTCCCCGAAACGCCTTACAGCATCCAGGCCGCCAGACACGTGAAGGATTACCGGACGGCGAAGGCAAAGGCCTATTTCCTGAACAGAAAATATCGGACAGCGCTCAAATACGCCCCATCATATTCGGAAATCAGACTGATGATTTACTACAAGAGGCGCCGCTATTCCTCTTTCATGCGCAACTACAATCCTAAAAAGCACTATGATCCGCGGGTTCACCTCTACGCCGCAAGGATTTACAAGCAGAGGGGACAATATGTCCGGGCAAGAGACGCCTATCTGAAGGCGTTGAAATCGGATGAACCTGACGTCGCAAAAGCCGCAATAATGGAACTCACCAACCTGATAATCCAGAAGAGGGACGTCACGGGCTACAGACTGCTGAAAAACACTATCAACTCCCCGAATCAGTTTCAGAGTTTCAGGATGGGGCTGGCGGCCTATGGCCTTAACAGACGGTCGGATGCCCTCCGTTTCTTTCGTCGGGCGGCTGCATCCGATGAATCCCGGTTCTGGAAAAGCGCGGCGTTGTTCTGGCTCTACAAGCTTACAGGGCTGAATCAATATCGCATCCAGGCTCGAAACATCAGTCCCTACTCCTACTACACTCTGCGGGCTTTCAAAGGTGAAGTCACAACCGTCAGCTACCAGTTCTGGGTGAAGAAACATTTTCAGAGTTTTCCCGATCACGCCCGTCGAGGCAAACTGTTCGCATTATTAGGATACGTTCAGTGGGCCATCGATGAGGCCAAAGCCGGAGGGCCTCCTGCCGCGTATGAGATCGGGCGCTATGCCAGCACAATAGGCGACTATCGCATCTCAATGGCTGCGGCCGGGAAAGGCGTTGACAGCACCGTTTCGCCGCTGCCGCGCGAGGTCTTGAAGGTGGCATATCCGTGTCTTTACCAGCTCTGGGTGCACAAACACGCAAAGCGTTATGGCCTGCCGCCTCACCTCCTGCTCGGCCTGATACGGGAGGAGAGTCGATTCTCGCATACAGCCGTTTCGAGGGCCGGGGCGGTTGGACTCACTCAGCTTATGCCGAGAACAGCGCGCAAGATATGGAAAAAGTTGAGTCCAGGAAGCAAATTCAGGTCGCATCTCCTTCGGGATCCGGACACAAACATCAAGCTTGGCAGTTACCATCTGAAGGAACTCCTGTCGATATACGGCAATGAAATCTATGCACTTGCGGCCTACAACGCCGGTAAGGGGAGGGTGGATCAATGGAGAAGCCGTATGCCGTTTCAGGATCCCGACCTATTCGTCGAGATGATCCCGTTCAATGAGACCCGGAATTACGTTCGAACCGTCATGAGAAGCTCTTACATCTACAGGGAAATCTGTGAGAAATGAGCTGTCTGATCGCCGGAGACACCTGAAATGACCGTTGCAACGCTGATTTTAGGCCTTTTTACCGTTCTGCCCGAAACGAGATGGGCGGTTTCCACGGGAGCGTTGAGGACAAAGCTTTTTGACGACGGCAGTATCGGCGGGCCGGAAGTCATTGATCCCCATCCCGCCTTCGAGTGGCCGGCAGGTTCTGGACACGAATACCTCAACCAATCCGCCTTTTTCATCGGGGCCATGGTCGAAGCCGTGTCGTCAAACGGCGCCAGAAACCACATCTGGATTTTCGATGATGGCTTTGTCGGCAGGGGAGATGATGATCTTACGCCGATGGGCGGTTATGCATCGCCCGGGTCCGACACCTTCGCCGTTTCAAACAGTCCTTCCACATGGCCTGAACAGTGGCCTCCTTATCTGACAGCGTGGGGCGATACCGTCAGAGAGCTGACCGGCGGCTGGCCGGGCGAGTTCGGCCGTGGCGAGACCATCGCTTCGTGGGAGGCATTCTACGTCCTGACCGACTCTGCAAACATGGAGTTCATGCCCGGCAATCCTCACGGCAATCCGGTTTACGACCCCGGCAACGGGCTTGGCGGACTGGGGCTGATCCTTTACGTCCACACCTACGTCGTTACGGTCGATGGCCTGGATAGCGCCCTGATTTTCTCGTATCTGATCCTCAACGCAGGTGAACACAGGCTCGACAGCATGGTCGTCGGAGTGCTCACAGACTCCAGAATCGGCGGTCCTTCAATGGATGAGGAGGATGATGATGGTTATGCCTATCATGCGGGGCTGAGAACGGTTCGATTTTTCGACAGGAACGGAATCGGACACATAGAAGACGGCGGTGCTTACCCATCCGGCCAGTTTGGCCTCGTGTTTCTCCAAACTCCAGGCAACAGCTCTGACGGCGTTGACAACGACGGAGACGGGACGGTGGACGAGTCTCCTTCTGACCTCATTGATAACGATGAGGACTGGGACGTTTCGGATGATGTCGGCCGCGACGGTATCCCCGGAACCGGAGATGTGGGAGAGGGCAACGGCTTTCCGGATTGGGGCGAGCCTGATTTTGACTGGCGCGATCCGGACGAAGTCGATGAGCTCGGGATGACGGCGGTGGATATCTCGGAGTCCGGCGCCTATTCGCCTGCCGATGATCAGCTTATGGGACAGCTCACCCATCCGGGTCACTTCACTTTTGTGGATTCGACCATGTCCGGCGACTATCTTGTCGCCGCTTCATCCGGCTATTTTTCGCTTGAGCCGGGCGAATGGACGAGGTTCGTTTACGCCTACGTCTTTTCAGGAGGAGGGGAGTGGGCCGACCTCCGTCACAACTGGTCATCTCTGGTCGGTTATTTCAGGCAACACCTCGGACGGGGTCTTGAGGGCACGGAAACGGCTTTCATTCCGCTGGAAATCTATCGGCCGGCGGCTGGCGAGCGGCTGCGGGGCAGCAACCTCATCACATGGAGCGATACCCTGCATTCCGCTTACGTGGACATTGAGCTGAGCGACGATAACTTTGCGACTGCCGAATTTCTTGCCAGAAGGGCGCCGAACAACGGGCAAAGCTCATGGTGCACAAGGGATTGGCCCAATGGCTCGCTTTACAGGATGAGGATAACGCTCTTTGACCCTCAGCGAGGAGGCGGAGAAGCGGTCACCGATTTCTTCGCCATAGACAACCCGGAATCCAACGGCGTGCCCGGCGTTATCGTTGACGACCTGCCCGACTCCATCAACGGAGAGGCGACGATCAAGCTGGTGGTCGGCGACGCCGAGAGCGACACATT
>JAMOPK010000073.1 GCA_027064565.1 Caldifarciminota bacterium
GGTGGAAAGGAGAGGATCGAGGTCGAGGGCGTGGGAAATCCCGAAAACTATGAACAGGCTGCCCAATATCACCGTTATCACGGAGCCTTCCCGCCTTATCGCTCTGGCCATCTTCATCAAAAGGTAGCCGCCCACGGCACCAATGCCGATCGAACCTAAGATGTCAATCAGGGGTTTAAGGGCAAGGATATGGCCGCTCAGGTGCTTGCCGGTTATCAAAGCCGATGCTATCCCGATGGCAACGCTGTAATTGATGATGCCCAGTGCATCGTCGGAGGCCGCCACTCCCAGCAGTGTGGTCGTTAGAGGGCCTCTTGCGTTGTATTCGTGGATCACAGCAAGGGTCGCAGTCGGGTCGGTGGGAGAGGCCATTGCCCCGATCACAAGCGCCAGAGGGAGTGCCACGTGCCAGAACTCCTGAGCGGTGTTAACATGGAAAAAGAGCGGCAGGATGATGGTGAAGCCGAGAATCATCGCTATGAATGCTATTTCCGCCTCGAAGACCGTTATCATTACAATGGATTTCCCCAACTTTCTGATCCGCTGGATCGCAAGGCTTCCGCCTATCGAATAGGTTATCATCGCAAGGGCGAAATCCGTCACTATGTCCGAGCTCTCCACGAACTTTGCGGGAAAGATATGCAGGATTGAAGGACTCATCAGCATTCCGGCGAGGATGTAGCCAGAGACCCGTGGCAGATGGAGTTTATTGGCCAATTTTCCGCTGTAATATCCGACAATCAACACAAGGCCAATATAGAAGACCGCACCCAATTCCATTTATTCCTCTCCTTGTGTTTATTCCACTCTTAGAAGGGAATTAGTATATGGCCCGCTCTGGACGGTTTCAGGGTTCGACGGATCGAGATACCATGCTGTTCCATCCACAACAAACTTGTATTGGTAAATGCCGGGCTGAAGTGGCACGATTATCGTCCAGATTCCGTCACCGGCCACATCGTCGCCGTGCGTCCCATCGTCATACATCCTGCCGATGGACGGGTCGAACCTGCCGTTGGCCGTGCCTGCCCAGCCGTTGAAATCCCCGGCAAGGTTAACGTATCTGGCTGATGGGGCATAGAACTGAAATTTTATCCCCCCTTCAACCTTGTGAGGGGCGGGCAGTCGAGGCTTCACATATTTCAGGATGCAACCCGAGGAGAAAAGCAGAAGCAGAATCAAAATCCCCCTTTTCATCGTTTGACCTCCCTAAAATTTGACCACTGTCCAGATCGAGAACCTGCTGTTTGTCGCCTCAAGTGCGGATTCCGCATCCCGAATAACCATTGGCATCCGCAGGTATGCGCTCCTTGCTGCGGCCGAAGTCAAGCCCTGCTCCGTCAGGAATTCCTCCCTCGCCCGGTATTCGTCGTTGAGGTCGATGGGATTGTAACCCCATGAGAATTTCAGGGCGACAAAGGCGTTAAATGCGTAACTTATCTCGAAATACCTGTCGGAAAAGCTCATGGCCGTCACGGTATCACCGGCGTCGAAGCCGAGAAACCGATAATTGACGTTCCGGATGTCAGCCGTGAGACCTATCCTTCCGCGGCGCCCTTCCACCCGGAGGACGGTCTGATCTGAGACGTTTTTAGTCAGGATGCCGCTTGAGAAGCCCGAATACTCGACTTTGACGTTCCAGTCCATGAAAAGGTGTTTTGAAAAGCTGAAAGTCACCGTTTTAGCGACTCTTGTGGCGTAACCGGCAAGGACGTATTCCGGCACCTGCCATCTCGGCACGCGGTAATAGTCGAACAGCCTCATCCATGTTGTTGAATCCGGGAGCTGGTCGCCACCGGTTATCGAGATCCTGGTGGTGTGAAGTGAAAAGCGCAGGTTGCCGATAGGGATTCGGGGCAGCTCAAACGAGGCTCCAAATTCGTTAAACCGAAACAATGAGCCATCCGTGTAACGGTTGCGCTGGGTGGATACGTTCAGCCCGAGCCTGCCGTAATTCACGCCGAAATAGGCCAATTGGGTGGCATGATGGAAAGCCGAATCCGAAAACGTGTTTCCAAGCCCGAATTCGCCGGTAAGCCTGAACCTGCCTATCTGCACAGCTGCGTCGGTCGCATAGATCTCGTCGAAATTGCCCTGATGCCTGTTCCTTTTCCTGAGCGTCACCCCAAGTTTGAAATTGCCGGGAAACAGCTTATACCGCATGGCGAGCAGATCCCTTTCGCCGTGAGGCTTACGTCCATAAAGCACCTGAAGGTGGTCTTTGAGAAACATGCTTGTGGAACCCAAAACGCCTTCCTCGTCCCTCCCGTAGGGATCGCCGAACTGATTGACATATCCCACAAGCACGAATGGGTCATCGAACTGGACGGCGAAACGGTTGTAAAAGCCCTTCAGCGATGAGACACCCTTTGACAGATGCACTTCCAGCCTTTCGAGGTCGATGGGGACATCCCCCAACTCGCCGCTCTGAGTGTTGTAGCGAAGCCTCGTCCACAATCTGGAGCCGCCGATTACGCTTCCGATGTCCAGCTTTGCATCGTAGAACGTGTTTTCCAGCGAATAGAACCGGCTGCTGTCAATCCCGCTGTCGAAATTGAGGTATCCCCTGAAATCCCCGTGCACGAAGACGTTAGGGTTGAAGGGCACGTTGCCGGACGGCGGTGGAGTCATCGAAATTGTGCCGTCATCTTTTACCCAGATGACCGAGTTGCCGTAAGGCCCTGCTGTCGTGGGGTTCATCGGGTCGCTCACATATTCACCGTCAACGACAAATTTGTATTCGTAGCGTCCCGGCGGCAGATAGACAACCCGTTTCCACACCCCTAACTCATCCTTTTTCAGCGGGAGCTGGGATGTGTTCCAGTTGTTGAAATCACCTGCCACGAAAACGCTTTCAGCGTAAGGCGCGTAGATAGAGAATTCCACTCCGTTCGGTGTAGCTTTTGGACCGAGCAAAATGATGGCATAAAGCAAAATGTTCATCTTTTTAACCCTCCATTCTAACACTAAGCATATTGAATTTTTTGATTTTTCTCAACAGAGGGGATAGAGTAGGGGAGGGGGATCTAACAAATCCATGGATGCGAATCGCAATCTTTTTCACAATCCCGACCAGTTTTTGAGGGTCTCGATTGCTCAATCTGGCAATTCAGGGTAGTCCTCGAAACTCAGAAGGGCACCCATAAATATCTCAAAAGACTGAGAAGGGAACTTACGTTCAAAATCCCGCTTGACCTGCTCGATCGGCCATTGATATTTTCTTACTAAATAAGCTGCATCAAAGGGATCCTTCCACTCGATCCTGCGTCCAGAGACGTAGATTTTGTTGAGTAAAATGTCGTAATCACTTGCCATACGAATACCTTTGAACCTTTCAACCCGCTTTATATTTTTTGAATGGGAAAAATACAAAGGAGACTTTTACCCCCATCGATCACAAAATCCACATTGTCACCGGGAATCTCATAATACTCCACAGTAAAAAGTTTTCTGACTTTCGCTATCAACCTGTTTGAAGAAAAAGGCTTTTCCGAAAGGGAATCGAGGGCTTCGCTTATGCGATGATTATGCCTGAACATCAGTGCTGTTCCTCCGGCAAGATAAAACTGCCTGAAATTGGGCTGAATTTGTTGTGCCAGCTTGAGCAGTTTATCTTTCATTCTCCCTTGCCCATTTCCTTATCCAGTATTTGACGCCTCGTCTAATGTCGGGATAGCGTTCAACCACGCTCAGGGTTTTCTCAGGGAAAACATCCCGTAGAGCTTCTTTATA
>JAMOPK010000074.1 GCA_027064565.1 Caldifarciminota bacterium
GATGGTTCAGCTGGCCACAATGGACAATCCCAGATTCATAGCTTCGGATTTCGAGAGAAAGCTGAACCTTGCAAAGAGTTACACCGTCGAAGTGCTGAAGGAGATGCTGAAAGAGGAGCTGGCCGGGCATCAGGTCTATTTTCTGATGGGCACCGACCAGTTCGTCACGCTGGAAACAGGCTGGTATAAGCCGGAACTGCTGTTCGAACTTGTCCAAGTTGTGGTCATGCGCCGGGCATGCGGGAGCCATGCGAGCCTCAGCATGTCTAAATTCGCCGACAGGGCAATTTTCATCAATCAGAGACAGATCGATCTGTCCTCGACGGAAATCCGGGAAAGGGTCCGTCAGGGACTGCCGATAAAATACCTCACGCCCGTGAAGGTTGAGCATTACATCCATCAACACGGGCTTTATTCGGGAGGGATCAAACTATGAGAAACCAGATGAACCCCCTTTTGATAGCAATAGGCATAACGATTTCAGTGGGACTGTTGGCCTTCCTCGTGAAAATAGTCTCCTCGGAGCAGTCGTTCATCCCATCGAAAAGGATCGGTTACGTGGAAATTTCCGGAACAATAACCTCTTCAAGGAAAACCACGGCATGGATCGACACCCTGATCAGGGACAGGAACGTGCCGGTTATACTCGTTAGGGTCTCGTCGCCCGGTGGAGGCGTCGTCCCTTCCTACGAAATCTACAAAAAGCTGGTTGAAGCGAGGGACAGCGACAAAATTGTGGTGGTCTCCATGGGTTCGATTGCGGCATCCGGCGCCTACATGATTTCATGTGCCGGCGACGTCGTGGTGGCCAATCCCGGCACCATAACCGGCTCGATCGGCGTAATCCTACAATCACCGGACTTCTCGAAGCTTATGGACAGGGTTGGCATAAAGATGAACACCATCAAATCGGCGAAATACAAGGATATCGCGTCGCCCTATCGCCCGATGGCGCCCGACGAAAAGGAACTCCTGAAAAACGTGATTCTCGACGTTTACGACCAGTTTGTTGACATCGTGGCTCAGTCCCGAAGGCTTCCAGCGGACTCCGTGAGAAAAATAGCGGACGGGCGGATTTTCACGGGCAGACAGGCCTATGAGATCGGTCTGGTTGACACACTTGGCACCTTCGACGATGCCGTGAAAATTGCGGCTCAGCTTGCCGGGATCAGCGGAACACCTAAGTTCAGGAAACAGCGGCCCAGAAGGCTCTCCCTGTTTGACCTCCTGAGCAACAGAGTTTCTGAGTTGTTAGCGCCGTTCCAGATGTCCTACATGATAGACATCCCTTCAGAGGCTCTTTCTGATCAATGATTTCTCAGGACAGGAATTGAATTCCATCTGAAGGGTGACGTGTGATATTCCAAACCTCTTCCTCAAAAGCGATTCTATTTTCTGCCTTATGGTGTCAGCGACACTGATTGTGACGTCAGATTTGAGGTCGATGTGGGCTTCAAGGAGCACGTTTTTGTCGTCGAGGCGCCAGACATGCAGGTGGTGGATGTTTTCCACTTCCGGAAGCGACTCAACGGCACGTTTCACCTCCTGAAGGTCGAGTTCGGCGGGCACCGACTCCATGAGTATCTCAACGGATTCGACGAACGCACCTATCCCCTCCTTCAGGATGTAAATCCCTATCAGAACGGTCAGAATCGGGTCGATCAGATACCAGTTCCACAGGATTATGGCAATTCCTCCCAACACAACGGCCACCGACGACAGGGTATCCGCCATAAGATGCAGGTAGGCGGTGCGGATGTTCAGGTTATGGGAAGCATGGCTTTTCAGCAGGAGAACCGAGATCAGGTTTGCCAGAAGCCCAACAACTGCAACTCCCAGCATCACATAGCCCCTGATAGGTTCTGGATTTATGAGTCTGAAAAACGATTCACGGAAAAGCAGAAGGGCGGCCACAATCAGCAGTATCGAGTTCATCAATGCCGCCAGTATCTGTGCGCGCCTGTAGCCAAACGTCCGCTTCTCATCATGCTCTTTTTCGCTGAGCTTTATCGCCACGTAGCTCGCCACCATCGCAACGGTGTCGTTGAAATTGTGCAGGGCGTCGGAAAGGAGGGACAGGCTTCCGGATATCAAGCCGCCTGCGACTTCCGCCAGTGTGATGCCTAAGTTCAGAAAGACGGATATGAGAAGACCTTTCTTTTCGGTCACATGATGGTGGTGATGCAAATGGCCGCTCACGTCAGATAGCCGCCTCCACTGCTTTTTGCATCCTGTAAAGCCGTGCGTAGTAGCCGTTCAGCGCCATGAGTTCGTCATGGGTGCCCCTCTCCGTTATCCTGCCGTTGTCGAGGACGATGATCAGGTCGGAATCTTCGATGGCGACAACCCTGTGGGATATGACGATCGATGTCCTGCCCTTCATAACTTCCTTCAACCTTTCGAGTATCTCGGACTCTTTCTGAGCATCAACCGCCGATAGCGCATCGTCGAGGATGAGTATTTTCGGGTCAAGGAGCAACGTCCTTGCAAGGGCGATCCTCTGTTTCTGGCCGCCGGAAAGCGTCACGCCACGCTCGCCGACCACGGTGTCAAATCCGTCCGGGAATTCCATGATCTCATCGTATATGCCCGCCACTTTCGCCGCCCATTCGATCTTCTCCATCGGCGCATCCGGGACGGCGAAGGCGATGTTCTCCCTGATGGTGGTAGAGAAAAGAAACGCCTCCTGCGGCACAACGCCGATGGCATCGCGCAGCGTCCTCGACCGGTATTTCAGGATATCGATGCCGTCGATGAAGACGGTATCCGCAGGTGGTTCATAAAGCCTCGTAATGACTTTGACCAGCGTGGATTTTCCGGAGCCGGTTCGCCCGGTAATTCCCAGCCGCATTCCCGGCTCAAGTTCAAAATCGATATCCTTCAGAACGGGTCTGTGAGGCCCATAGCCAAAGGTCAGGCCTTTGACCGAAATCTGACCCTCGATCTCCTTCTCGATGCCGTCAGGGGGTTCCTTTATCGGCTCAACGCTCAAAATGCTCTCGATGCGGTCGTAGGATGCAAGGGCGCGCTGAAACAGGTTAGTGACCCATCCGATGGCAATCATCGGCCAGACCAGCATGCCGATATAGACGGAAAAAGCTACGAAATCGCCCAGCGAAATCTGGCCGTAAATGACGTCTTTACCGCCAAGCAGGAGGAGAATTGCCAGAGCAAGGCTTGCAAAAAGCGCTATGAGAGGGTGAAACAGGCTTTGAACTTTCAAGTATTCGATGTTTTTCTGCACATAATCCCGATTGAACCTGTCGAAATACCGCTCCTCACCTTCTTCCTGAACGAAAGCCTTGATGATCCTTATTCCACTGACTGCCTCCCTAACCTTTTCAGTCAGCACCGAGAAAGCATCCTGAACCCGCCTGAATCGTTTGTGGAGAGTTCGGCCAAAACCAAAAACCATTATTGCGAGGAACGGCATCGGTATAATGGCATAGAGCGTCAACCTGACGGAGATGAGGAGCATGGCCACAAGGGTCATGACGAGCATCGCGGAACCGTCGAAAAGCCCCACAAGTCCGATTCCGACAGCCATGCGGACAGCGTCGATATCGTTCGTAGCGTGAGCCATAAGGTCACCAGTCTTACGCTCACGGAAAAAGCTTATAGGCAGCTTGAGCATGTGCACGAACAGCCTTTTTCTCAGATCACGTTCGGCCTTTCGGGACGAACCGATAAGGAAATAGCGCCACAGGAACCGCAACAAACCCATT
>JAMOPK010000075.1 GCA_027064565.1 Caldifarciminota bacterium
AGGTCGCCTGTGGCACAGGAATTTTTGAGGGATATAAGCAAATTCAGGATATGGTCGGCACTTAACACCGTCTACCGCAAAAGGTTGAGCGTGTTGGGCACCGTGGGCGCCATCGGCTACCTATACGCCTTCGTTTTCAACCTGTTTTTCCTGATCCTCGTTTTGATCGGCTGGATTAGGTTCCCTGAACGCAGGTTCGCGATAACGATCCTCGTAATGAGTCTGTTTGTGCTTGTGCCGGTGGGGATATGTCCCTCACCAAGATATCGTCTACCGGTATCATCTCTGTGGTCTATCTTTGCTGGCTATGGGCTGACGACAAAATGGAGGAGGAAGGCATGAATCTGATAACACTTATGATGGCATTGATGCTCTCAGCAAACGGGAAGATCGAGAAGGTGAGGGGGACATTTTTCATGCTCGACAACATCTGGCGCGGCAGCGTGCAGGGCACTGTCAGAGGCATTCGCACCCCGGAAGGTAACAAGATTTACCGGTTCAAGATCAGATTCAACAAAAAAGGCCGTTATGTGCTTGAGGTTGCGAAATTCACAGGCAACTCCCTTGTTGTGATCGATTCCAGCGTCGTCGAGGTGAAGGCCGGCCAGAGTGTGGATTACACATGGGGTTATCCCGGCAGTCAGGCGGTTCACATGTTCGGCGAGAAACCGGCAATTGTGCTTTTTGTTGTTAGGAGCAATCGCGGCATTGAAGCCGAACACATGCTTTTATTCTGGAAAGGCGTATCCCGCAAGCGCCAGAGCAGTTCATTCGAGCAACCTGTCATAGGCAATTGAGTTACGTCATTTGAGACGAGTTTTAACAACATATCCGGTTGAACAAAAGCGAGATATGTGTTTCTTGACATTAAACTTTTATTTGGCGTATCCTTGACGTTGCGAATTGACTGGATTTGCAATGGAAACCGTCAAACTTAACAGTTCTATAAAGGAGATGTTGGGAGGTTTTTTCGATGATGTGGTGCTTCGGAAATGCATAAATTTATATATCGGAATGTAGGGTTCGAGGCCATGCTGGCTGCTTTTAAACTATGTCTTAAAGAGCTTATCAATCGAATTTTTGATCTGTGGTCATTGCAAACAAAGGAGATTGCCTATGATTGAGATCAGGATACATGGGCGAGGCGGACAGGGGTCAGTCGTTGCATCAAAGATCCTTGCAGACGCCGCTTTCAGGGACGGCATGTATGTCCAGTCCTTCCCACAGTATGGCGTCGAGCGCAGGGGCGCCCCTGTGACCGCCTTTAACCGAATGGGCAGTCCGGATGAAATATTTGTGCGTTCGCAGATATACGAACCGGACCATGTTGTGGTCCTTGATCCAACTTTGCTCCTCACTGTCGATGTCCTGAAAGGACTCAAGAAAGGCGGCTGGGTGATAATCAACTCGCCGCGCGACCCTGAGGACTTCTACAAGGACTTCAAATTCCCGCGCGATTACAAAGTTGCAACGGTTGACGCATCGGAAATAGCGGTCAAGTGGGGACTCGGCTCAAAGACTCAGCCCATAGTCAACACAGCAATCCTCGGAGCACTCTCAAGGGTTACCGGCGTGGTAACGCTGGAATCGCTGAAGCAGGCCATCCACGAAAACGCCCCGGTCAAGAAGGACGAGAACGTCAACGCCGCTGTCGAAGCTTACGAATCGGTAAAAATGGTCAAGGAGGTTGAATGATGGCAGAGCGCAAACTCCCTCCATCCGTTTATCCACCGGATGAAGAAGGTAAAAAACCGCTCGTTTTTGAGCACGTGGACGACTATCCTGAGGTGCCGGTCACGCTCACCACGATGAAATTCAACAAGACCGGTGCCTGGAGAAACGTCCGCCCGGTGATCACCGACCACAAAGTCGGCCCCTGCGTCGGACCATGTCCCATGTGGGTGCTGATCCCGAAGTTCATGGACCTTGTGGTTCAGGGAAGGCTGGAAGATGCCGCTCGCGTGATACTCGAACGCAACCCGTTCCCGGCGATAACCGGCAGGATATGTCCCGCCCCCTGTGAGAAACCCTGTAACCGCCGCAAACTGGACGAGCCTGTGGCCATCCGTTCGGTGGAAAGGTTCCTCGGCGATCTCGGCGTGATCGAAGAACCCGGTGAGCCAACCGGCAAAAAAGTGGCCATTGTCGGGTCCAACATCGCCGGACTGGCGGCCGCATATTTCCTGCGCAGATGGGGACACGATGTGACGGTCTTTGAGGCCGGAAATGTCATCTGCCAGCACCTGCGTGGACGTGAGGACCTGCCTGAGGAGGTCCTTGAACGGGAGATCGAGAAAGTGAAGACGATGGGCGCCGAGATAGTGCTGAACACGCCGGAGCCTGACCTGAGCGGTTTCGATGCGGTCCTCTACGCACTGACCGAGGTCCCTGCCGATGCTGATAAGGTCACCGGCGTCACCGATGACCCGCGCGTGTTCAAAGCAGGCCATACCGAGCCGGTCAGGTCGATGGGATCCGCCAAAAAAGTGGCGCTATCCGTCCACCAGTATCTGACCGGGCAGGAGATCAAGCCTGAGCCTCGTCCAACAGGCGTTGTAACACCGAGTCAGGTTAATTACTTCCACTTCCCATTGGCACCTCGCACGAAAAACGAGGCCATGACCAAGGAAGAGGCAATTTATGAGGCCAACCGCTGCTTCTCCTGCGGCAACTGCAATTCCTGCGGCAACTGCTGGGTCTATTGTCCCGATAACGCCATCGAGTGGGTCAACGATATGCCTGTCATCAACCTGGACTACTGCAAAGGATGCGGCGTCTGTGTCGTCGAATGTCCGCGTGGCGTCATTGAACTCGAACCTGAGTGGAAGTAAGGAGGAGAACGATGAGTTTCAAAAAAGTTACAACCGGAAACCATGCGGTTTCTTATGCCGTGTGGTCTTCAAGGGTTCAGGTGATTTCAGCCTACCCGATCACACCACAAACCCAGATCGTGGAATTGCTTTCCGAAATAGTTGCTGAGGGCAAGTTAGATGCTAAGTTCATCACCGTCGAGTCCGAGCATTCAGCGATGGCCGCCTGTATAGGCGCCTCTGCGACAGGCGCCCGGGTATTCACAGCCACATCTGCTCAGGGACTCGCCCTGATGCACGAGATGCTCCACTGGGCAGCTGGCGCAAGGCTCCCCATCGTCATGGCAAACGTAAACCGCGCCATGGCACCGCCATGGTCGGTCTGGACGGACCAGAACGACTCGCTCTCGCAGCTCACCACCGGCTGGATGCAGATTTACAACGAATCCAATCAGGAAGTTTATGACTCCGTGATAATTGGCTACAAGGTGGCGGAACAGGTTCACCTGCCGCTCATGACCGTCCTCGACGCATTCATCCTTTCTCACACATCCGAACCTGTTGAAATCCTGACACAGGAAGAGGTTGACGAGTTCCTGCCTCCTTACGAGCCGGGCGAGGAATACTACACCGTCAAGACCGAGGATCCGAGAGGTTATGGACTGCTTACCATGCCCTCGGACTACTACGAGTTCCGTTACAAGGTTCAGAGGGCACACGAGAGGGCAATCGATGTGTTCAAAAAAGAATTCAAGAACTTCGAGGAGCTTTTCGGCCGCAAGCACTGGTTCTTCGAGGAGTTCATGATGGACGATGCGGATTACGTGTTGGTCACTTCCGGCTCGCTGGCTTCCGACGTGAAATACACTGTGGCTCAGCTTCGCAAGGAAAAAGGTTTGAAGATC
>JAMOPK010000076.1 GCA_027064565.1 Caldifarciminota bacterium
GTAACAAATTCGTGTCAATTTGCCGGAGGCTATTTGCCGTTTTATCATTTTAGATTCAGATAAACCTGCCCGGGTTCAGTGCGAGAAGTTTGATCCCCACTTTTTTGAGCAACAGACCAGCATGTCTCATGAGCCGCATTGTGGCCCTGAGCTTGCTCGAATGGCTCTCGGAATACATCGATGTCCCGGCCAATTTGGCCACTTCCAGAAGTCTCTCGTCATAGGGATACCACCACAATTTGCTCTCGCCTCTGGAATAATCCTCGCTGACAAATTTCACGTTGACGAGTTCCAGGAGGCCAAACCTGCCGTGAGTGCGGCCAATGCCGGAAAATTTGACACCGCCCCATGCCCCCTCAGGCTCACCAAAACTGAAAACGTGGTCGTTGACCGTTACTGTCCCGGCTTCCACCATCCGAATAAATTGCGAAGCTGTTTTCCTGTCCCGGGTCCATATTGAAGCTGTCAGGCCATAATTCGTGTCGTTTGACAGGGCTATCGCTTCATCGAGAGAATCGAACTTCATGATGGGCATGACCGGGCCGAAGGTCTCATCCCGCATGATGCGCATCTCGTGGTTCACATCCACGATGACAGCCGGGGAATAGAAAAAACCTCTACCGAACTCCTCTCCCCCGATGAGCAACTTCGCGCCGTCTTCCAGCGCTTCCCTGACGTGGAATTTGACAAGTTGCAATTGCGATGCGGTGGTCATCGGGCCGATGTCGGTGGAAGGCTCAAGCGGATCACCGACCTTGAGCCGGGCGGTGAGTTCCGTGATCATCTCGACGAAATCATCGTAGATGTCCCTGTGCACGTAAACTCGTTCGATGGATGCGCAGGTCTGGCCGGCGTTCATGAACGCTCCCCATAAAATGCCGTTCACCGCCCTCTTAAGGTCTGCGTCCGGCATCACGACAGCCGGGTCCTTGCCCCCGAGTTCGAGGACGATTTTCTTAACGCCATCGGCAGCCATCCTGTAAATCGCCCTGCCGGTTTCAACGGAACCGGTGAACATGATGACGCGCGTCGATTCATGCCCGACAATCGCCTGCCCGACATCTGATCTGCCTGTGAGAAGGTTGACGGTGCCATCGGGGAACCCAGCCCTCTCAAACAACTCAGCGATCCTTACACCGACCACAGGCGTCACGGATGAAGGTTTGAATACCACGGTGTTGCCCGTCAACAAAGCAGCGGTGATATCCAGGAACGGGATGATAAACGGATAGTTCCATGGCGAAATGACAGCTACGACCCCTATGGGCTCGAACCTGTAATGAGCCTTTTTGTCCCGGAAGAGGACCTGCCAGTGCCTGACCTTAAGCGGCTCAAGGTGTTCAGCTGCGCGATGGATGTAATAGTCGAGGCTGTCCAGGGCCGGGAGAAGTTCGACGAGAAGCGCCTCGGTCAGGGGCTTGCCCTGCTCAACGGCGATCGTCTTTGCGATCTCCTCAAGCGAATCAAGGAGGACGGTTTTGAGCCGCTTGAAGTGCTCAAGACGCACGCTCAACGGCAGTTTCGACCATTCCCGAAAGCTCCTCTCAGCGGCTTCAAAGGCGAGGGAAACGTGTTCACCATTTGCGGCAAACACTTCGGCGAACGGTTCTCCGGTGGCCGGATTGACCGACGTGAACTTTTCGCCGGTCTCAAGCCATTTTCCGTTGATAAGCGGGCCGTTCAGGCTCATTTTTTGTCCTCCAGCATCTTTTCTAACTCCTTCAGGCGGGCTTCCATCGCCCTGAATTTCGAGTAAATCTCGGGCAATTTCAGCATCAGTGAGTAGGCCTTCAGGAACTTCATGTGCTCGGTCACATAAAATCCCGCATAGGTTTTACCGCCCTCCAGGTTCCTGTGAACGCCCGCCTTGGCCGTAATGACTGCGCCCCGCCCGACCTTCAGGTGGTCAGCAATGCCCACAAAGCCGGCAATCACGGCGTCATCCTCGATGATGGTGCTGCCCGCAACCCCACTGTTGCCTGCAATTACGACATTCTTCCCGATCTTCACGTTGTGGCCCACCTGAACGAGGTTGTCGATCTTGGTGCCCTTCGACACAACCGTCTTGCCGATGGTGGCCCTGTCAACACACACATTTGCCCCTAACTCAACATCATCCTCGATCACAACGGTCCCGATCTGGGGTATCTTTTCGTAGCCTGCATCGGTCCTGCGGAACCCGAAGCCATCTGCGCCAAGCTTCACGCCGGCATGGAGGATAACCCTGTTCCCAACCCTGACGTTGTAGCCGATGAAGGTGAAGGGATAGATCACGCAGTCATCGCCGACCTCTGCATTCACCCCGACATAGACGAAGGGATGGATCACCGTGTTCTCGCCGATTTTCGCCCCACGATCGACAAATGCGAAGGGCCTGATCACGGCTGAATCGGCGATCTCCGCCGCCTCATCGACGAATGCAAGTTCATGGATTCCGCCGCCTGTGAATTTCGGCTCCTGATTGAAAGCAGCAAGCAGTCGGGTAAACGCTTCTGCCGCGTCCTCAACTGTCACGGCGCATCGGTAGTCCACGTCCTGAGGCTCACTGGTGGAGACGATGCACAGGACTTTCTTCCCGCGCAACGCCGATGCCCGACCGGGATCGAGTATGATGACAAGCGCATCCTCTGAAGCCTCTTCAAGCGGGGCGATACGTCTCACCTCGACATCCTCGCCCAGAAGCTTTCCACCTACAATTCTGGCCAGTTCCGAAGCCTTCATTTTGACATCTCCTTCCTGAGGTTTATCAAGGAAAGAATTATGCTGCAACATCGATTTCTTTTCTCAGGCATTTTGTCGGGCGGGATGCCCGAACCCCGGTCTTTGACTTAATCCCTGACGAAGCAGTCAAAAAACGAAGGTGGAAAAGCCAAAAACCCGGTGGGAAGCTCAAACCTCAGGTGGGACGGCCGTCCCCGGCCGTCTATTTTGTTAAAATTGGGAAAAACCAATAACTTGAGGCCTCAATTGAAACCCTTTCGGATACTCTTGCCAGTTTAGAGCTGTCCTCCCGTCGTGCCAGATGAGCCTTCGACACGGGAAAGTTGTCCCACATGGCTGGCCGAAAAATAGCAATGTTAAAGTTTTTCCAGCATAATCCTCAGGCATTCCTTCAACATCAAGCGGTGTCCCATCCACTCTTCCGCAACGGATTGAGAAAAGCCTGGCCCCTCAACTTGCTGATTATCAAACTCTTCCCACCGCACAACTCCGATACGTTGCGGCTCAGGGGAATTCGGGCATGACACGATGGTCAACATCTCCTGGCAGTTTTACATCCCACTCTTGACATTGACACAGGGGGGCTATAATTAGTCCCGTAATTTGATAAGCGTATTTCGTGGAGGTTTTGAGATGAACTTTGATAGCTCTGAATTCTGTGACGTTGGGGAGGTTAGGGGAAAGAAAAAGGGCAACGGGAAAGTTGTTATTAGCAAGTGTATCCCTTCACGCAATGTCGAAGTAATTTACCGCCATCTGCTTGAGATTCCGTCACAGACCGCTCTATCCTTGCCTCCTGACGAAAACAGGAGGTGTGAATCATGAATGTGTTTGCCTTCTTTATTTTCGCTTCCCTTTCCGTCAGTGCAACGCTGGATAAAAGCGGCCATCTGATGTTTGTGGAGTATTCCATAGACGAACCCACCAAAGATGAAGGTGTCATCTATGTTGACATCCTTTTCCACTACAAAGGCCAGACCTACAAAGTCG
>JAMOPK010000077.1 GCA_027064565.1 Caldifarciminota bacterium
GCAAGGTGAGAGAAGGGTCGAAGATAAAGAGAGAATATGATTCGCCGAAGACACCATATGAAAGGGTGTTGGCTCAACCTGATGTGCCAGAGGAAGTAAAGGACCGCCTGAGGAAGGAACATGAAGGGCTGAACCCTGGCGAGCTGAGGAGAAAGATCAAAAAACTTCAGAAAAAACTTTACTCTTTAGCAACGCCGGTTCCGGGGGTATATGTATGAATAGATTTTCTCATGAGGCAATAAGGAGCCGAAGGCTGTTTGCCGTTTTTATTTGTGATACAGAGGACTTTGTTAAAATTTTCCCCCCTGCTGGGGGGGCAGTCACTGGAATCCCACCCAACAGGAGGTGAGACAATGAAAATCTCAATCTATTTCGACTCAAAAATTAAAAGGCCGATTTGCCCATATTGCAAGACCAGAATGCACATCCATAAACATCTCCCTGAAACTAAATGCCTTATAGTCCTCGTGGATGACCGCCCTCTTTACGCCACATGTAACCCTATCTGCTTCATCTGCCCCAAATGCAGAAAATCCTTGTCCGACATAGTTGTGGCGATCAACAAGGATCCTCAGGCCCCGATCTTCGATTATGCGGATTACGGGATAGTTGGCGACCTGTTTGAAGTGATACCTCAGCTAATCGAGAGGCTGAAGTGAAGGGACGGCGGCCGCTTCGCGGCCGCCGAAATCCATCATGAAGGCTTTATCTTGAAGCTTATCGTGCAGCCATCACTGTCCTGAAGCATGGGAACCCGCTCGTAGGAAATCAACTCCACATCGGCGGTGCCTTCCATTATGGTCTTCAGATATTCGTGCATCATCCCCGGATACGGGCAGAGAGTGCCTTCAAGCTCGGCTCCACCAACACCTTTCGGGCAGAACTTGCAGGAGTTTTTGTAGATCTTGATACTCAGCACATCGCCATCCACCCTGGTCTCCCATTTGACGGCAAGGTCCAGTGTCGTCACAAGTTTTTCTAAGAGAAAACGCGCCCGTTCCATCGGCTCTGACGGAGCCTCATCCAGAAAACCCCTGATTTTCGCGCACTCGACAAGTGACCGTCCCGCCCTTCTGGTAGCCCACAGGACGTTGGCCTGATTCAGAAGTCCGAGCTCGTTCAAACCGGCTATAAACGAGGCTATAAAAACGTTGGTGGCATTAAGATCTCTTTCCTTGACTTTTTCTCTCAAATCCATGCTGATCCTCCCTGTCCGATTAAAGAATCTGATCGATAAGCGGAGCGGATTTGCGACCGATGTAGGTCAACATCCCCATTGGTGTCCCTTTCCGTGCAATCACGATCAACGTCTTGTAGTCCCCGATTTTCCTCATGTAAACCTGTTTCTTTCCTCCCTCAATTATCAAACCTGAAATGTCACCGGCATCCAGTTCCTGTCCTACTCTCAGTGCAACGTTTGCGAGGGAGCTCAAGATACCTCCTATCAGGTCAGGATCGCTCGTCGAAGCGAGACCACTTGAGGCAAGCACAAATCCGTTGTTGTCCACAAGTAATGCCCCCTCGACACCTTCCACATCGCGCACGATGTTGCTGAGTATGGCCTTGATCTTCTGCTCCATTGTTTCCATTGGCTTATCCTCCTTGCAACCGTATGACCAAGTTATCATATGGCTGATCTCTGATTTTTCAAAATCTTTTCCGGGATTCCAGCACCTTCCTGACGAATTTCACCTCATCCTCGCGGGTTACCAGATTTCCAGCAAGACGCTCAAGCTCAATTGCTTTCAGAATCTTATTCAACATTTTGCCCTTTTTGACGCCCAATTTCATCAATTCCTCCCCGCTCAGGATGGGAGCCGCCCTGTGCCTGACCTTAAAATACTCCAGCCATGCGCCATTTTTGAGAGAGGCGAGTGCCGCAACGGATTCGTCCGGCGCATTCCTCAGGACTTTGTGAATCTCCGTGATTGGGGCATCGGACGGCACATCCAGAACGCCCAGGAAATGCTTTATGGCGTTTTTCTCCCGTCTGGTAACCTGATCAAGCCTGTCAACTCGAAAATCCCGCTTTCCTGCAATGAAAAGCATAAAGAACGCCACCCAGTGAGTTTCCCCCGGAGGTTGCAGGAGTTTGTCCAGAACCCTTATGGCTCTCAGGGGCGCATTCATTCCCATCAGGACCCTCCAGCGGGAGACATCGATGAACATGGCCGCCCGTTCAGGCTCAACGGAGAGCCGCATGAGTTCGTTCTTTATCCTGCTGAAATTCAACAGGTTTACGAATTTTCGGGCGAGATAAAATTCGGCGACCGTCTCGATGGAATAGTTAAAACCAAACCTCCGGCTGTATCGGATCGCCCGAAAGGCCCTTGTGGGGTCATCCCTGAAACTGCCCTCATGGAGGACCCTGATGATGCCATTTTCGAGGTCACAGGCGCCGCAATACGGGTCAATAAGCACACCGAAATCCGAAGCGTTCAGCGAAATGGCCATTGCGTTTATGGTGAAATCCCGCCTTTTGAGGTCCGTTTCGATGGAATAGCACGGCCTGACACGCGGCAAAACCGCCGGTTCGGGATAACTCTCCTCCCTCGCGTGGGCAAAATCGAGGGTAAGGCCTTCAAGCCGGATTTTGGCGGTGTAAAACTGGCTGAAAATTAGTCTGTCAGGCGATACACCCAACTTTTCGGCAACGGAAAAGACGTATCCCCTCAGGTCACCGATCACGACGAAATCATAGTCGATGGTTTCTACGCCTAACAGCATGTCCCTGACCGGGCCTCCGACAAGGTAAAGCTCTATCCCCTCCCTTTTGGCGACTTCGGAAAGGAGCGAAAGCAGGGAATCGGACTTCAGCCGTTCAGCGTCGATTCTCTTCAGGGCCGGCATCTTTTTCCCGTTCCTTCCTTTGCGTCGGTGTGTAGTAAATCTGCTGGGTGGGATAGGCGAACTCGATGTCATCGTGCATAGCAAATGCGTTCAGGATGTCCTCCCACATGTTGTGACGGATCCCTCTGCGTTTTCTCGGCTCGCACAGGTATCGGATAGTCAATTTTATGCCGTTGTCCACCACCGAGGTATAGACTGTGGGCGTGAGGTAATGGTAGTAAATCATGTAGCGTCGGGCCACCTCCCTGAGCTGTTGCCGCGCCTGCTCGGTTTTCCCCTCGGTGTATCGGTTGGCCACATCAAGCAGGATGTCTTTGGCCTTCTGCCAGTTACTGTCGAAAGTCACCACAACCGCAAGCTCGTCCCAGATGTATCGAAAACCGGTGGTGTAGTTGGCGAGCGTGCTGTTGAAAACCTGCTTGTTCGGGATGTGGATGATTCGGCCCGTGCTCTGATCAGCATCGACCCAGTTGCCGATCTCTATCAGAGTAAACTGGAAGGACCTGATGTCAACCACGTCGCCGGCCACGTCCCCGATCTGTATCCTGTCGCCCAATTCAAACGGCCTGCGGATCATGATGAAAAACCAGCCGGCAAGATTTTCGATGGGGCCTCTCAGGGCTATGGCCACGCCAGCGGAAAACAGGCCGAGAAACGTCGAGAGGGATTTGATTCCACTCCCCCAGATCAACAAAATGGTCAGGATGGCAACGACTGACGAGACATAACCCGAGATTTTTCGCCAGCTGTAAAGCTTTTTGACGTCATCCGTCTTTTTCCAGACGATGAGGAGGGCAAGGTGCCTCAGGCCCACGATCCCCAGCAATACAAGGATCGTGATTATGACATTGGTCA
>JAMOPK010000078.1 GCA_027064565.1 Caldifarciminota bacterium
CTACCTGCACGGCCTTGTCCGCGACGAAAAGGGCGAGAAGATATCCAAGAGCAAAGGCAATTTTATTGACCCGCTTGAATACATGGAACGCTACGGGGCCGACGCCCTCAGGGTGAGCATTGTGCTGGCGCTCCCCGAAGGTCAGGACCTCAGATTTGGCGAGAAGAGGATGGAGAGCGGCCGAAACTTCGCAAACAAGATATGGAACGCCTCCCGTCTGCTGTTGCTCAAGTCGGAAGGGTTTGAGTGGAAGGGCCTTCCGAAGGATCTGGAGCTGGAAGACAGATGGATCCTGAGCAGGTTGAACGACACAATTGAGTCCGTGACCGATGGACTCGAAAAATTCGAGTTCAACAAGGTCGCCAATCGGCTCTATGACTTCTTCTGGCACGAATACTGCGACTGGTATCTTGAGGCCATCAAACCGAGACTCGCCGATGAAAGGAAGGACGATGCCCTCGCCGTGGCCTTCTACGTCCTTGAGCGTTACCTGAAACTCCTGCACCCTATCATGCCCTACATAACCGAGGAAATCTGGCAGAGGTTGCCGAACAAACAGGGCAAATCCATCATGATCTCCGACTGGCCGAAACCGGATGACGTTCGGGACGAAGATGCCGTTCGGGAATTCCAGATGCTTGCGGAACTCATCTCCGAACTGCGCGAGATACGGGCCGAGTTCAAGATACCCCCGAAGATGGAGATCGAAGTGGTGGCCAAACTCCCGGAGGCCGAAACCATCCGCAATGTGCTGGATTCTAAAATGGAACTTCTCGGTTTTCTGGCAAAAGTGAAGGCTGTCCGTTACGAGCAGGAGCCACCCCGGATGTCCGCCTCCACGGTCGTCAACGGCATCGAGTTCTACGTTCCTCTGGAAGGGCTGATTGATGTTGAGAAAGAGCGCAACAGGCTGTTGAAGGAGATCGAAGAGCTCAAAAAGTTGCTTGTCAAAGTCGAAGGCAAGCTGAACAACAGGAATTTCGTCGAGAAAGCTCCTCAGCACATTGTCGAGGCGGAGCGTCAGAAGGCTCAGAATTTCAGAGAGAAGATAGCCAAACTCGAAGCGCACCTTGCAAGGATGAAGTGAAAAATCGAACGGGCGCTGAACCTTCTATTTCATCCCGAAGGCAGCGCCCGTTTTCTATTTCCCGTAAAATCTGCCGCTTACTTTGCGAATTTCATTGTCCGGATGATCGTTTCCATCCTCATGATGTAGTCCAATTTAAACCTGTCATCGGGGTTATAGACTGCCACGTCCACCATGTAGAATTTCCCACCCCTGTTGAAGGCATAGAAACGGAACGGCCCGCCCATGACGTTTTTATCGTTCTGCCACGGCCCGGTGACCTTCACTGCGTTGTATCCTAAAAAGGTGTCAGATTCCACCACACAGAGGTCCTTCAGGATGTAATCGCCCTCGTAATATCTCGCTGTCAGGGAATCCCTTAGAGCCATTAGGGAATCAGGATCGAGTTCGTGAGGCTTATTTTCGACATAAATGAACATGAACCTGTCAGGGTAATGTTTGGCGAGACATACGAAACTGGATTCTTTGACTGCGTAAGCGTATCCGTTGGGGAGATCAAGAGCAAACCCGTATTTTTTCATGAGTTCCTTCGGGATGTCCTTCCTGTGACCAGCGAAATATTCCATTCGTTTGTAAACCTCATAAGCCCGTTTCAGCAGGGTGTTTTTGATCACGTAGGCTGAGTCATTTATGGTCTTTCGGAGAGCTTCTCTGTCCGGTTCAAACACACCTATCATGTAGCCGCCTTCCACAAGTGCCTCTTTTTTGGCCATGATGCCGTGTCCCTGACTGCTGCCAAAGGCTTCTTTCAGAAGTGATAGCGTCTTTGAGCTATCGGTTGCAAGCACGATGGTGTTGCGATAGCCACGGAGCGAGTCCTGATAGCTCTGGAGGCTGACCACCCTGACAAAAAACAGCGGTTCCGGGTGGGGGGTGTAAAAGGTGTCAACGGAGAGGTAATCCGCGAGGTATTTTGCTATGTCCATCTCCGATGAATCTGTCACGATCACGATGTCCCTGACATGGCCTGTCCCGTAACGCTCGAAATATTGGTTGGGCTGCCCGGATTTCTTGCCCTTACACCCACCGAGCGAAATTGTGAACCAAAGAATGGCAATTGTTGTCAAAACTTTACGCCACCACATATGACACCTCCTTCTCTTTTAGCAGTTTGAAGTGCTTTCGGATAATTTGATGGTGTGGTTTTTTCAGGCGTGGGTCAACCCTGAGGATATGTTTTGCATCCGAGCGAGCCATTGCCATCGTCGTCTGGTCGCGCAACAGGTCAACTATCCTGAAATCCGGCATCCCGTGCTGTCTGGTGCCGTATAGCTCGCCCGGCCCACGGATTTGAAGGTCAACCTCTGCAAGCTTAAATCCGTTGGTGGTGCTTACGAAGGCCTTTATCCTTCTTCTGGCCTCCTCGCTGATCTTTTTGGGGGTTATGACGATGCAGTAAGAGGTCTTTTCCCCGCGTCCGATGCGCCCCCTCAGCTGATGGAGCTGGGCGAGTCCAAACCGCTCGGCGTGCTCGATCACCATGATGGTGGCATTCTTGACGTCAATGCCCACCTCAATGACGGTTGTTGCGACGAGGATGTGGAACTGGCCGTCCCTGAACGCCTGCATGATGAATTGGCGCTCATCCTTTTTCATTCTGCCGTGGATCAGGCCGATCTTTATGTCCGGGGGAGCCATCTCTTTCAGTTCCTCGAAAAGCTCCTCGGCGGCTTTGACCTCTAACTTGTCCGATTTCTCGATGAGCGGCGCCACGACGTAGGCCTGTTCGCCGCCGCTCACCTTCTCGAAAACCCATTTGTATATGTCTTTCCGTTTGTCGTCCGTCCGATGTGTGGTGACTATTTTGCCCCTGCCGGGCGGCTTTTCGTCCAGAATCGAGACATCGAGGTCACCGTAAACCGTCATGGCCAGCGTCCTCGGAATAGGGGTTGCTGTCATGACGAGGAAATGGGGGATCGTGTCCTCCATCCCTTTGTCCAGCAGGCGCGCCCTTTGAACCACGCCGAACTTATGTTGCTCATCCACAACTGCAAGGGCCAATTTGTGGAATTTGACGTCCTCCTGAATCAGGGCGTGTGTCCCGACCACGATGTCGGTCTCACCCGTGGCGATCTCGTGCAATGTCGTTTCCCGCTGTTTTTTGCGCATGTGGCCGGTGAGAAGCGCCAGCCTGACCGGGACATTTTTCAGAAAATCCCCGATGACGATGAAATGCTGTTCGGCGAGTATCTCCGTTGGGGCCATAAGTGCCGCCTGATACCCGTTCTCGGCGGCAAGCAGCATGGCGTAAAGGGCCACAACCGTTTTGCCTGACCCCACATCGCCCTGAAGGAGACGATGCATCGGCACGGATCGGGCCATATCGCCCTTGATCTCTTCGATCACCCGCTTTTGAGCACCGGTGAACTCAAAGGGGAGTTCTTTCAGGAAGACCCCGGTGAGCTTCCCGTTCTCGACTATCGGCACACCTTTCCCGGCTGTTTTCAGACGGCGGCCGAGAATCACAATGAAAAAGTAAAGCAGTTCCTCGTAAGCGAGTGTGAAATGGGCCTTTTTCGCCTCGTCCATGGTTTCGGGGAAATGGAGTTTCCACAGCGCTGTTTCCCGACGGTAAAGCCCTCGTTTCTCA
>JAMOPK010000079.1 GCA_027064565.1 Caldifarciminota bacterium
CGTTCCTCCCGCCGGCGATCCTGTACCTGATAATGGCGGCTCAGTATGCGACGCGCCCGTCAGAGACCATGAACGCGCCGATAATGGGGATAGCGCTTTTCATGGGCATGGTGGTCGTCATTACGCTTTTCTATTCGTCTTCTTTCAAGGCCTCGTGGTTGCTCCAGACGGCCCCGATTCCCAGAGGTCGGATAATCGCAAGAACAATCGAAGAGGGCCTGTTTTTGATACTCGGCAGTTTTCTGATGCTCTTTTTGCTCGTGATCGGGCTGTTTTCGCCGAAGGAGCTGGTGACGGCGCTCTACACGGCGGTCGTGGCGTTTCTTCTATCTCTCGGAATCGGATATGTTTACGGATTGATCGTTCGGGAAGTCCCGTTTTCTCTCGATTTTGCGGCGGATTCCAGCCGTCGGCGAATCCTTATCCTTGGTGCTCTGCCCATCGTGGCAGTCTTCTCCTCACTCTGGTATCTCGCGGCAAACGGCATGCCCCAGTTGATTCCCTTGATCCCGTTCATCCTGCTGGCAACGGATCTGGCCCTTAGGTCATCGCTGGAGAAGGTCTTATGAGCCTGATGGAACAGCTTATCCGTATCCCGTTGTCCGTGCTTACCCCGCCGGTGTGTCAGGTCTGCGGAGGGAGGTCGGGCGGAAAGCCGGTTTGCGATTCGTGTCTCGAAAAACTGGAGGGACTGAGGCTTCCGGTCAGCGGTTTTGAGCCGATAAACTCCGTCTTAGAAGCGATTTATGCGCCTTACAGGTTCGATTCCGTTGCCGCCGACATCGTGCACCTTTTCAAATACAGCGGCCTCAAAAGCATGGGAAAATTGATGGCTCGGAAAATGAGCGAGGTCCTTGACGGCGAACGGTTCGACTGCATCGCAGAGGTCCCGCTTTTCGCGGCAAGGCGCAGGGAACGGGGATTCAGCCAGACCCTCCTGCTTGCCATCTGGATCAGCGAACTCAGCGGCATAAAACACCGCAGGCTCCTTGTGCGGACCCGTTACACGCCGCCTCAGGCACGGATAAAGGACCACTCCCGTCGTTTTGCCAACGTCAAAAACGCCTTTGCCCTCAATGTCTCGCCCAATGAGGTGGAAAACAGGCGGATACTGCTCGTCGATGATGTCTCCACTACCGGTGCTACGCTGAACGAAGCGGCGATGCCGCTTGTCGAGGCAGGGGCGGCATCGGTTTCCGCTGTGGTGTTCGCTGTCGCCGGCTGACCCCTGATGCTCAAATGCCCGAAATTGTAAATGCCAATCTGCGCATTTATGCTTTTCGGCAACACATGGAGGTTGAGATGCGCTACACCATCGAAGAGATCGGCAAAGTCGTCAAAGAAGGAGATAAAACCTACCTGAAAATCCACCCCGAATTTGTCGATGGGCTGAAAGGCCTCAACGTCGGCGATTGGATACTGCTGTTCCTGTGGTTTCACAGGTCGGACAACCCTTCAATGCGGGCCATCAAACAAGTTCATCCCTATGGGAACCCTGAAAATCCGCTGACCGGCGTGTTTGCCACGAGGTCACCGGTGCGGCCCAACCCGGTCGGCTTCTACGTCGTGCAAATCCTTTCCATCGAGGGTGACACTCTGGAGGTGAGCTACATCGACGCTTACCCTGATACCCCGATTTTCGACATCAAGATTTTCGTCGAGAGGCTCGACTGTCCGCAGAAATCTCCGGTTGACGAAAGGAAACTGCGGATACGCAGGAGATTTCAGGCGGGTGCCCTCAACCTGATCCCTTCGGTGGACGGCCGGCTTGTCGTTGAACTGAAGGGCGAAACCGAGGTGCTTGACACGGAAAATGTGAAAAAGCTCAGGGATTTCCTGTCCGAACTGGCGGAATAACGCCCGAATTCCCTTAAGAAGCGGCAAAATCTTAAGGGATTTCTTTCAAACTAACGACTTTTTCGATTCCAGACAGGCATTTATGGCCGGAGACAATCGTCATAGGAAGGCATCTCGACCGAGAATCTCAATCTTCGGACAGTTGCCCCCGTAAATTTGACAAATTCGGTTCTTTCCGTAAGCATATAGTTCCTTCTGTTTCTTTCCATCCTTTTATGGATTTGAAGCTTCTCTGAATGGATTTGGTCGATACCCGAATAAAAAGCCCCAAAACGGAGGAAGTGCGATGGCCCTTATCCATGTAATGACAATTTTTGCAATAAGTCTAATAACCCCAATGAGCATAGCCGACGCTGGCGGAAAATTTTATCTCTCAGACGCTGGCGTGTTCGGCCAGAAAGACGGAAAAATCATGGTGTCAGCCGATGCCATCGAGTGGAAAAGTTACGCTATTGGCCTTATGGACCCAAAAGGCATAGCTGTTCTTAACGATACTTCCCTACTTGTTGTTGATATGAACAGCATCTGGCTTGTGCATAGTAGAAAAGCGTATCTTTACGTCTCTCAAACGGATTTCCCGATGCCGGCGAAGTTCCTCAAGGATATAGCGGTAGGGCCATCCGGAGAGATATACGTCACCGACATGAAACTTAACAGGATTTTCAGGATCGATCCCATGCGTAAGGTTGACACATTGCTTTCCATAGATAAGCCCAGCGGAATAACCGTTGCCCCAGATTCGTCGGTCTACTTTGTGACGTTCACAAGTCCGGGAGCGGTCTATCGTCTCAAAGACGGAAAGATATCCCTCATCTTCACGTCCCATATGATAGACAACGCCAACAGCATTGCGATTGACCCTTATGGACACGCGCTTTTCGTGTCCAGTTACACTTCAGGCAATATCGTTAGAATTGATCTGAAATTGTTGAAAGGGCAGGTTATCGACACCGTTCACACCCCTGGAGACATGACAGTGACGTCCGATGGAAAATTTCTGCTGGTGCCCCTGACGAGGGAGGCCGGAGTCAAAAAGATTTCTATCAAATAACCCCCTGATTTATACTAAGCGCGTTAAAGGGGGTGATTATGATGGTAAATGCAGTTGTCATTTTGTTTGTTCTGTCTCTGACGCATCCCGAAAGTGTGCTTGAACTTAACGGTAAGGTGCTGGCCTCGGATATCGGCCAATTTGGAGTCAGTGACGGGGCAATCGTGCTCAAAAAGGGCAAATCATGGCAGAAATTGGCTGGAGGACTGGTCGATCCCAAGGGAATCGCTGCACTGAATGACTCCACCATTGTGGTCACCGACGTCACCGTCGTCAGACAGGTTACTCTGTCCGGGAAGACAAAAGTCCTCTTTGGAGAATCGGATTTCAGGGACAAAAAGCCTGAATTCCTGAACGATATAACGCTCGGCCCGGATGGCAGAGTGTATTTCTCCGATACCCGCAAAAACTGCATATTCGTCGGCAACCCTGAATCAGGGAAGGTCAACCTGCTGGTAAAGGTCAATTCGCCCAATGGGGTGGTTTTCGGGCCGGATTCCACCCTTTACATCATCACTTTCGAGAAACCCGGAAAGGTTTATTCGTATAAAGACGGCTCCCTCAGGTTGGTGTTCAAGTCCCATGACATCGATGGAGGAGACGGAATTGTGGTCACTCCAAACGGAAAACTGATCATGAGCGGATTCATATCCGGCAAGATTGTGGAATACGACATCAAGACCGGCAACCATAGGGTGCTCAAAAAGGGCCTCAAGACGCCTGCTGACATATCGCTTTCCGCTTCCGGCACAAAGCTATACATCCCT
>JAMOPK010000080.1 GCA_027064565.1 Caldifarciminota bacterium
AGGTGGACTTTTAACCGGATATTCGATCTTTTCAAGCAGTTTTTCCACAGGTTTATCCTTGACGATAACACCCTTCAGTCTTTCCATGAGTTCCTCCTTCCCGGCGGGGAATTTCATGCCCTTGATCCGCTTAAGCACATCAACCGGCCAGATAAGTCCAAGAACCTCGGATGTCTCCTGCATGATGGATGTCAGTATCCAGATGTTGTCCCTGCCTTCTTTGATCTCTTTGTAAGCAATTTTGGCGAGTCCGCCGGCTGTGTGCGCTCGTGGCGTTTTCTCCTGAAGTTCCCCTTCGAGCTTTTTCATCACGAGTTCCGGATCGGCCCTGAGGATGTTCCTGACCGTTTGCCTCGTGAGGCCAAGGAATTGGGCAATCCAGTCCTCGGTTTTAAGCGCTTCCTCAGCGAGCACAACAGCGTAGGCGGCCTCCATCAGGCTGGTGACCCACGTGAGGTTGCGATATTCGATCAGCTTTCTTGGACCACCGATGATTTCGAGGGACTTAAGGAAAATCCTTAAAGCCATCGCATCGATGTCGAAGGTCTGAATTTCTTCAGGTCTCAGTTCGATCATTGTCACACCTCCTTTTCTGACACGGATTTAATTTAAAAATTTGTTAAATCCTGTCAAGCCCCCTTGAGAAAAATTAGAAGGACTGAAATCAATATTTACGTTTTGTCTTAATGCAAATATTATACTATGCTAACTTGAGATATTAAACGAAATTGCGTATCATTTAAAATATCATTGGTAACCCTAAAAAGGAGGAGCAACAATGGAAAGAGCTGATGCCATCGTGATTGGAGGAGGACCAGCAGGTGTTATAACTGCGGTCACAGCCAAAAGGACATATCCAGATAAAAAAGTCGTTCTTATCAGAAAGGTTGAAAAAGGCGTAATCCCCTGTGGAATTCCCTATGTTTTTCGCAGAATGGAATCGGTGGAAAAAGACATCTTGCCAGATAAGCCTCTTGAATCCAACAACATTCCGATATATGTCAAAAACGTTGTGGAGATAGACCGTCACAACAAAAAAGTAATATTCGATGACGGAGAGGAAATGGGATATGATAGGCTTGTTCTCGCAGTTGGATCCAAACCGGTGACTCCACCAATCCCCGGCCTCGAATTGGACAACGTCTTCTTTGTGAAAAAGGACCTCGAGCACCTAAAAAAGATGCGGGAAGCGGTTTACAACTCCAAAAAAGTTGTGATAATCGGTGGCGGATTCATCGGAGTGGAATTTGCAGATGAGCTTTCCGGAATCGAGGGGTTGGATGTAACCATAGTGGAGCTGTTGCCTCACTGCCTGATGGCTGCATTTGACGAAGAGTTTGTGGTGCCAGCTGAAGAGGAGCTGAAAAAGTCGGGCGTTAAGGTTTGCACAGGTGTGAAAGTCGAGCGGATTGAGGGCAACGGGAAAGTCGAAAAGGTCGTCCTTTCTTCCGGTGAAGTGCTGGATGCCGACATGGTCATTGTGGCAATCGGTGCCAAACCGAACACCGACCTCGCCGTGCAGGCCGGGCTTGCTCTCGGACGTGGCGGCGGAATCTGGGTCGATGAGTATCTCAGGACAAGCGATCCATCGATTTTCGCAGTCGGCGATTGCGCCGAAAAACGTGACTTCTTCACGAGGAAACACACACCGGTGATGCTGGCATCAACAGCGGTGGCCGAAGCGAGGATAGCCGGTGCCAACCTCTGGGGCCTCAAACTGATCAGGGAAAACAGAGGCACAATAGCCACCTTCTCCACAAGGGTCGGGAACCTTGCACTTGGTGCAGCTGGCCTGACTGAATCCGTTGCCAAACGTGAGGGATTCGAAATAATCACATCCATCGCTGAAGCGCCCAACAGACATCCTGGATGCCTCCCTGGAGCTACCAAGACCACGGTCAAACTTATATTCTCCAAACACAGCGGTGTCATACTCGGCGGTCAGGTGATGGGCGGCGAAAGTGCAGGCGAGATCGTCAACATAATTGCTCTTGCCGTTCAGGCCGGACTCACGGCCACCCAGATTGATACCCTTCAGATAGCAACTCATCCATTGCTCACAGCCGCACCGACGGTCTATCAGTTTGTAACCGCTGCCGGTAAAGCCCTCCCCGGTATATGCGGGATATAAGGAACCCCTGAGGGAGGGAGGTTACCTCCCTCCCTATTCTCTCCCACACCTGCCACAAATTTCTCTAACATGTGGATTCTCTAAATTTCAAAGCCAGAGGATACCGTTTTGCTGGACATCCCATCTTCAATGCCAAAATGACTTATCGGATTCTCTCATTTGACGCCTCACAGTACCTGATTTACACTTCAAATTGCCCAAAACGGAGGTGAAGAAGTTATGATATGGTTTCTAATTATCATAGCCATAATTATCCTCAGTGCTGCGATTAAAGTGTTGAGGGAATACGAAAGAGGGGTAATATTCAGGTTAGGAAGGCTGGTCGGTGTCAAGGGACCTGGCCTAATCATCCTGATCCCGTTTATCGATAAGATGGTGAAGGTCTCGTTGAGAACCATAGTGCTGGATGTGCCGCCTCAGGATGTCATCACCAAAGACAATGTGTCGGTGAAGGTCAACGCTGTGGTCTATTTCAGGGTCATGGACCCGGCAAAAGCCGTCGTGGAGGTCGAAAACTATCTGATGGCAACCTCGCAGATAGCCCAGACCACGCTCAGGAGCGTTTTAGGCGAGGTTGAACTCGATGAACTGCTGTCCCATCGTGAAAAGCTCAACCAGAGGCTTCAGAAGATCATCGACGAGCAGACTGACCCGTGGGGCGTAAAGGTCAGTGCGGTGGAGGTCAAACACGTCGATCTGCCTCAGGAGATGCAGAGGGCTATGGCACGTCAAGCTGAGGCCGAGCGTGAGCGGCGTGCCAAGATCATTGCGGCTGAAGGAGAACTTCAGGCCTCCGAAAAATTGGCGAAAGCGGCTGAGGTGCTCGCCCAGAATCCGATAACCATTCAGCTCAGGTATCTCCAGACCCTTACAGAAATCTCAGCCGAGAACACTTCAACGGTTGTTTTCCCTATCCCCATTGAATTTTTCCAGCTTTTTCAGAGAAAGGAAGGGGAATCGAAGTAGCAGTCCCGCAATATCTAACAACAAGAAGGTGATTTAAGTGTTTGCACGTGTGATATCAGCGTCAATACTTGGGGTTGAGGGTTTTATTGTGGAAGTCGAGGTTGACCTGACGCCCGGTGTCCCGGCGTTTTCCCTCGTGGGACTGCCGGACAGCGCTGTGCGCGAGTCAAAGGAGCGTGTGTTCTCCGCTCTGAAGAATTCGGGACTGGACTCCATAAGGCGCAAGATAACGGTCAATCTCGCCCCTGCGGATATTCGGAAGGAAGGTTCTGCTTTCGACCTGCCGATCGCCCTCGGAATGCTGGCTGCAGCGGGCATCGTCCCATCCGACGGGCACCTTGCAGACCACCTGATCGTGGGCGAATTGTCCCTCGATGGAAGCCTTCGCGGCGTTAAAGGCGTTCTGCCGATGGCGCTTGCGGCGCGCAGGTTCGGTTACAGGGGCATCATTTTGCCGTCTGAGAACGGGCCGGAGGCCGCCATAGTCGATGGCATCGACGTCTATCCCATGGACAACCTGCTGCAGGCCGTCAACTTCCTGAA
>JAMOPK010000081.1 GCA_027064565.1 Caldifarciminota bacterium
CACATAGGGATAGACGCATTTATCGTAGATCGGACATGCGCCGCAGTTGTATTCCCGCGTGACACAGACTGCTTTCTTGAAAGCCCAACCGAATGCACCTCGAAGGGTCGAACCCTTGTAAAAAGGCAGGTTCAACCGCTCAATCGCCATAAATTCAACATCGATCGAGGCATATTTTAGTTTAGGCAATTCACACATCTCTCGCCCTTACGTTTTGAGTCAGGACTTGAAAGTCAACAGCGTTGGCAAACAGTCAATTCGGCGGGGAAATTATAATCCCTCAGGCATCTGAATTCGAGAAACTTCAGTAAAACTGCCAAAAGATGTTGCCCTACCGTTGTTTGATGCCCCACATTAATGAGCCTGTTTGATATGTTATCGGCACCTGATTTAAAATACTTTCCAATGAAATTCCTTGAGTTAATTGAAAAATCCGGCATCGAGCCGATAGAGATCAGAGCCGGAAGTAATCCGGAAATTACAGGGATTTTTTACGATTCGAGGCGGGTTGAGCCCGGCGGCCTGTTCTTCGCCATCCCCGGTCAGAACTTCGATGGCCATAAATTCATCGCCGATGCGGTCAAACGGGGAGCTGTGGCGGTTATCGGCGAAAAACGTCCGCCCGTCGATATCGACCATGCAGTGGTGAAATCTTCCAGATATGCCCTTTCCGCTGTTTCCAGTTCGTTTTACGGGGAGCCGTCGAAAAAGCTCAAAGTGGTCGGCATAACGGGAACCAACGGCAAGACAACCACCGCCTACATGGTGAAGTCCATTTTAGAAGCCGCGGGGCTGGCGACAGGACTCATCGGAACAGTCGAATACGACACCGTTGCGCGGAAGTTCAAAGCTTCAAGGACGACACCTGAGGCCAGCGACCTCAACGCCATGCTCTCCGAGATCGTGAATTCCGGAGGTCAGGCCGCTGTCATGGAGGTCTCATCCCACGGTCTGGACGAGTTTCGGGTGGAGCACATCGATTTTGACATCGGCATCATCACCAACCTGACGCGTGACCACCTCGACTATCACGTCACGATGGAAAATTATCGGCGCGCAAAGGCCCACCTTCTGGAATTGGCCCGTTCCGCAGCTCTCAACGCCGACGATGCGTCATTCGATTATTTCATGGAATTTGCGACGGGCAAGCCGATGGTGACTTTCGGGCTTGAGGCCGGGGATCTGCGTGCCACCGTGAGGAAGATGGACATAAACGGCACGGAAATCCGGATTTCGGGCATCCTGACGCTTGATGTGAGATTGAAGCTGCCGGGATGGTTCAACGTTTACAACGCACTTGCGGCGACTGCGGCGGCGCTTTTGTTGGGCGTCGAGGCAGAGGCCATCAGAGCAGGACTGGAGGGTCTGAAATCCGTTCCCGGCAGGTTTGAGGTCATCGAAGGGCCTTATTTCCACGTGATCATCGATTATGCACACACGCCGGATGCGCTTGAGAAACTGCTTGCCAGCGTCAGGCAGCTGGTGACGGACGGTTGTGTCATAACGGTTTTCGGGGCCGGCGGCGACCGTGACCCCGGCAAGAGGCCGCTCATGGCTCAGGCCGTGGAAAAATACAGCGATGTCGCCATCGTGACCTCGGACAACCCACGTCACGAGGATCCGATGAAGATCATCAGGGATGTGGAATCGGGATTCACAAAACTTGTGCCAAAACACGATCCTGACAGGGCAAAGGCCATTGAGTTCGCACTGACAATCGCAAAACCGGGCGACGTTGTGGTCATTGCTGGCAAAGGGCATGAGGACTATCAGGTTATCGGAGACGAGGTTATCCATTTCAGCGATCGGGAGATCGTCGAGGAAATCCTTAAAACGATGGAGGGTTGATATGGAGTTTTTCGACCGCGAGAAAGAATTGGTTTACATGCAGAGGATACTTTCGCAGGAGCCGAGGAACATCATTTTCATTTACGGGCCGATAAATTCCGGCAAAACGGCGTTTATAACCCGTGTCCTCGACCAGATGGAGAGTCGAAAATACGCGGTTTTCTACTTCAACCTTCGCGGTTACCAGATATCGCGTTACGACGACATCCTTGACATATTTTTCGAGATCGACGACGAGGCAGAAGGGCATGACATCAAGTCCTACCTGTCGAACATCACCGATGTCATGGCAAAACTGGCTGAAAACGCCCTTTTCTACGCCACAGGTCTTAAAATACCAGTCCCCAAAGCCGTTTTTGACAGCATTTTCAAAGAGAAGGAAAAGCCAAGGGACGCATTCAACTACATCGAGGTCTTTTTCAAAAAATTGGTCGAGTCAGGATTGAGACCGATAATAGCGATAGACGAGCTTCAGAGAATGAAGGGGATCAAGACCAATGGCGAGTTCATCGACGACCTGTTCAATTTCTTCGTTCGATTGACCAAGGAGACCCACCTCTCCCATGCAGTGGCCATATCTTCGGATTGCCTTTTTATCGAGCATGTTTATGGCGTATCGAGACTTGAAGGAAGAGCGAGGTATTTCAAAATCGACGATTTCGACAGGCACACAGCCTTCAGGTTCTACCGTTTCCTCGGTTTCCCCGAAGACAAATTTGAACTGATCTGGGACTATCTCGGCGGCAAAATTGGTGACATCCTGGCGCTTGAACAGGATTTCAAGGCCGGGTTTGACATCGAGGAACAGCTCAGGATCATGCTCAGGGACGAACAGAACAGGCTCAAGAAGGTGTTGAAGGTTGCGAAAGTCGTGCCTCCAGCCGTTGTCATCCGAGGCGAGAAGAAGGAATTATCGCTCAGGGACATTCAGGCACTTCTGGTGAGGTTCAAGGAACGTGACGAGGTCGATGTGGATGACGTTGATGAAGCTACCCTCAGGTTCCTTGTCTCGGAAAACATCCTGTTCTTTGATCCGTTGCCCGGAATCGTTCGGCCTCAATCGAGGCTGGTGCATAAGGCGATAAAAACCCTGGAATTGCGGCTATGAAAGACAAAACCGAGCAGGTTGCTGTCGTATCAACTCTGGTGTCGCTGGGCCTTGCGGGGCTCAAATTCCTCGTCTATGGACTGACCGGCAGCGTGGCCATGCTCGCCGACGCCGTCCATTCGTTTACCGACAGTTTTACCTCTGTCCTTGTGCTCCTCGGAATCCACATATCGAAACGAAAATCGCAATCTTTCCCTTACGGACTTTACAAGGTGGAGAACCTCGTTTCGCTGTTCGTGGCTTTTGCGATTTTTTACGCCGGTTACGAAATCCTGATGGAGGCACTCAAGCCCGGTGGCGTTGAGCTTCACGACAGGTGGATCGCCGCTCTGATGGCGCTTTTCTCCATATTCGTGAGTTGGGGGCTGTCGATCTATAAGCTGAAGGTTGGCAGGAAATACAATTCACCGAGCCTGATCGCCGACGGCTATCACTCCAGATCAGATGCCCTCTCGTCGCTGGTCGTGCTCCTCGGAATCCTCTTCGGAATCGATCGCATAGCGGCAATCGTTGTGGTGATACTCGTGATAAGGGCCGGCTTCGAGCCGCTGATAGATTCGTTAAAAGTGCTGCTCGATGCCTCCATTGAGCCGGAAATCCTGATTAAAGTCAAGGAACTGCTGGAATCCGATCCGAGAGTTGTCAAAGT
>JAMOPK010000082.1 GCA_027064565.1 Caldifarciminota bacterium
CCCTCCTTTTGGAGGGACTGATTTTATTTTATGGAGCCAATTTATCAAGTCTTTTATTAAATTCTTGTCAATGGGCGGGTCAACATCTCCTGGCAGTTTTACACGGTTTGATTTACAATAATATTGATTTACAATAATATTTTCAATTTGGGATGGGTTGGTTTACAGTCTTAAAGTGCAGGTTAACGTAATATCAAAATGAAGGAGCACATGCAATGAAGTTAGAACCGCATTTCTACAGGGGACTTGTAATTGCCTTTCTCTTGGTCTCCCGTGCATCGGGGATAAGGCTGGAGCCATTGCATTCAATGGGGTTTGGGTATCTGAGCGATGCCCCGTATTCCATTGCACTTTCGCCGGATGGCAGAAAGATAGCGATAGCCTGCAGGATGGGGGTAGTGCTTGCTGGACGGAGTTCCCATGACGGCACGGTTAGGTTTGAAAAGTTGCTGGAGATAGGTATCGACGGCAACACAGCCTCTTCCGGCATAGCGGTGGTCGATTTCGTTGAGCCGGATTTTGTGGTTGGTGGCGGATTCGACGGCAAGGTGTGGCTCTGGAACGTGGAACAACCAAACTCGCCGGTGCTCATATACTCCCCGCCCGTTCCTGACCGCATCATCCTTTTGACTGCAACGGATAAAAACACCCTTGCTGCGGTCTATGCCGATGGTCAGGTGAAGATTCTGAAAGGTGTCACGCCGTTTCAGATAAAAAAGGCCTATTCCCTCAAGCTCACCTCCGGTGATTCTTCATGGGTAACTTCGGCTTCCTACAACCAGACCCTGAAACAGCTTGCCGTTGTAACATCAGGGGCGAGGGCGATAAACATTTTCAAATATGAAAAAAACGGGTTCCAGTTCGTCAGAAGTTTCGATCCCGGAGTGAAAAGCGATTACCCTATGATCCTTCGATACAGCCCCAACGGCCGTTATCTGGCATGTGTGTG
The DNA here is from genome assembly GCA_027064565.1 of Caldifarciminota bacterium. Classification (GTDB taxonomy): domain Bacteria; phylum Hydrothermota; class Hydrothermia; order B15-G9; family B15-G9; genus WGAI01. Next base: position 950 of record JAMOPK010000082.1, read on the forward strand.
CCAGAACAGGGCCATTGTCATAGATGCCTCAAGCCTTAAGACACGCAAGGAGTTTTTCTCGACCTATCAGATATTCGATGTGACTTTCTCGGACGATGGGAGCGTGCTTTTTGCGGCAAGTGGACTGTCACCGAGGATCGAAATTTTCAGGGTGGAAAACAACCCATTCGTCAACAACCATGTCAGCGTCCCTGTGAAAATCCTGAATTCGAGGATAAATTTCATGCTTTTCCTTCCGTCCTTGAACACCAGCAGTTTCGGGGAGATCGCCATAGCCTCCCTTTACCCCGGAGTCATAGGTTTTGACCCTTTGAACCGCAAAACGGCGTGGAAGCTCATGGGATTCATAAACGGAGGTTCCCGTAAATATCCCGGTCTGATAACCTACTCGAATGGCGGTCTTGTTCTGGTCAGCGAATATAGCTTCCTGACGATCGACAGCTCAGGACAACGGTTTTCCTACAGTCCCCACAATTTCGATATGAAGTTTGTGAGCCTTGACGGGGTTGGTGCTGATCAGGCTGTTGCCCTGAACCTCGACGGAACCCTCGTTTTCCTGAAGGGCAGCGATATGGTGACCACCGTAAACACCGGCCGTGGCAACTATCACACATTTTGCATGAGTGTGACCCGAAAATTTGTGTTTGTTGGCGGTGATTCGGGACACATTTTCGTTTACAACGTCATCACGAGGAAGACGGGGATGTTCCGCATTCCTGACAGCTCGAGCATCACCGCCATTGAGGCGCAGGAGCTTTCGGACAGCAAGATAATAGTGTTTGCAGGCACCCGTGACGGGAGCCTTTACTACTTTTACGCTCCGGAAGCCGTCCAGCGTGTCGGCGAGGTCTTTTCGGGCATGGGGATAAGCATCACGGATATCGCTTATTCAACAAAAACAGCGCTGCTCGCAGTAGGTTTTGACAACGGAACTGTGATTTTCTACAGGGCCAGATCAAGCTCATGGCAACTGGTTGATAAATATCAACAGAGTTCACCTGTGCTAAAAGTTGAGGTGCTTCCGGATGGCCAGAGATACGTTGTGGCCCATCGTTCAGGGCTTGACGTCACTGTCGTCAAAAAGAGACGGGTTGTGACGCTCTATCGGCTCAGGAAAAACGGAGTTGGGGACATTGCAATTTCGCCCGACGGTTCAAAACTCGCCATTTTCCGAATATGGGGCAGAGTGGAGGAATATCGCATAATCTACGATTCGGCCCCGCCTCAAAATGAGTTTCAGCCGGCAGCCGGGCCGGTGGTTCAGGCGGGCGCTACCGAACAGGTGCCGCAGCAGCTGGTAGTTGAAAAGACGGCGCAGGAGCCGACTCCGACCAAAACCCAACCATCGGCTCAGCCCGTTGCGGATGTGAATCCTGTCGCCTCTTCCGCCGCACCGCCCCCCTCAGATACGCCCCCGGCATTCACGGCTCAATCGGTGCCCTCCGACGGAGCTTCACCTATCGGCATAGTCTCGCCGATGCCGTCCGAAGACATCATCAAATTGGACTTCAGACACGGCAACATCGTCGAGTTTTACGGCCGTATCAATGGAAGGACACTGCCTCCAGCTGTGAGTTACGCCGTTACCCCGATCGTCGGCCAGAACTTCTCATATCTTCCTCAGGCGAATGTTGGAAGCGACGGAGCATTCAAACTGGCGCTCCAGTTCCCAACCCCCGGCATCTACTCTCTGGAACTCAATGCAACGGTCGATGGCAATGCGTTCAGGAAAAGGTATATCCTGCTGGTGGGGAGCGTCAAAAACGTCTATCTTCTGGTCTATGGCCTGAATGCGCCAAGGTATCCTGATTTCCCGGTGTTCAACTACTTTGAGACCTCCGCAATGAAGTTCTATCGTGACATCAGATATGGACTTGAGCTTGCGCAGGAGAACACCGCCTATTTCATAGGGATAAACGCCATTCCGGGCAGATTCATGGAAAAACTCCGCCAGTTCGAGAACATGGCCGGCGATACCGGTGTGGTGATTGTGGGCATTTTCGCACCGGCCCTCATCGATCCGCAGAACCCTTACGCTTTTTACATCCCCGGCTACAACTCCAGACCGGATAATCTGACAACCTCTTCCATCGCAAGTTACGTCCTTGAAAGCAACTTGAGGCTATCCCGCAGTCGAAAGCTGATATTCATCGATGCGGTGAAGGGACAGATGCTCGACTGGGAACTGAAAAGCGGATTGGTGCCTGCCGGGAGCTATTCCGGCCTCGGCGATATGGTCACCAGCCTGAACGATGCCATTTTGAAGCTTGGGGAGAGCAACAGTTACACCTGCGTCATTTCATCGTCTCAGATGCAGTCAGAGAGTTATTCGATGAGCGATAACGCCCCCTCGTCCTACGGTGGCCCCTATTCGCTTTTCCTGAAAGTGATAGATTCTGGACTTCGGGGTGCAGCAGATAGAGACGGAGACGGCATCGTCTATTTCCACGAACTGAAACGCCACATCGAGGAGCAGATGCCCTCAACCGCGCTTTCGGCTCAGCCGGGGTTTGCTGGTGCGTGCAGCTTCGATGTTCCGCTCAGCGTGCTAAGCCTTATTCGCCGGAGATGACTGGCATTTTCCCGATAGCGTAGTCCAGCTCAAGCTTTGCGATGTAGCACTGATACCTCGCGGACGTCTCCTGAGCCTC
>JAMOPK010000083.1 GCA_027064565.1 Caldifarciminota bacterium
CCATCAGGCCGCCGTTCCTCGCTCGAACCATCCGGGCGATCTTTTTGGCGATTTTCACGTCCGAAGTGCCAAGGTTCACGTTGTAAGCGATCAGTATCTTGCGGACGCCGATGATGGTGGCTCCGGCAGTCGGATGCAGCTCTTTCGGGCCGTAATCCGGTTCACGGTTCGGATCGGTCTTTATCAGTTCCTTCAACTGCTCGAACTGCACCTTCTTGCTCCTAATGTTGGGCAGGTCCTTTCGCTCCGGCCTGTGTGCAGCCTCGCCGTAAAGATACACCGGAACCTTCAACTCGTCCGCCACACGCTGAGCCAGCTTCTCGGCCAGTTCAACGCACTCCTCGATTGTCACGTCCTTAAGTGGCACGAAAGGAACCACATCGGCAGCCCCTATCCGTGGATGCTGTCCTTTGTGCTGGTTCAGGTCGATGAGTTCCACCGCTTTTGAGATTCCGGCGAAAGCAGCCTCAAGCACCGATTCCGGTGGCCCGGCTATGGTCACAACCGAGCGGTTATGGTCGGGATCCATCTCGACATCTAAAAGTTTGACACCGGGAATCGACGTCATGGAATTGACAATTTCATCGACTATTTCTTTTCTGCGTCCTTCGGAAAAGTTCGGCACACATTCAACGATTTTCATATCTCCCCTCCATGTTTATGCTTTCAGAAGGGCGGAAATGATAAGGCTTTAGGGGCGTTATAGGAAGGGATGAAACCATTTGAATTGTGGATGCCCCGCTCATATTCTTCCCTGAGGCAGTTTTAGAAGTAAGATTGCAAGGGTGTAAACGGGAGGCTTTCAACCGGGATGCTTAATTCGCCTTTGAGTAGCGGTTGGTGTTGGATTATACTTAATTCTGCCATGAAGATAGCCATAATTTCCGATACTCACGACAACAAGGAAGCGGCGGTCAGGGCCGCCAGATTGGCTCAGGAAAAGGGGGCCGAGGTGATGCTTCATCTCGGTGACATCATTGCTCCCTTCACCCCCAAATTCATGCTGGAACATTTCAAAGGCAGGTTCATAGCCGTTTTCGGGAACAACGATGGCGAGCGTCCGTTTCTGGTGAAGACTTTGAACTCGTTGGGCGCCGAGATCACACCTGCACCGAGGGTGCTGGAACTGGCCGGCAGGAAGATCATCATGATGCACGAACCGTTTGCTGTGGAGTCGATTGCAAAGTCAGGAGATTTTGACATAGTCGCTTACGGTCACACCCATGAACTCAGAAACGAAAAGATAGGCGGGACATTGTTACTCAATCCCGGAGAAGCCTGCGGATACCTCACGGGCAAAAGGACTTTCATGGTAGTCGATCTTGACACCATGGAAATCGAAGTGGTGGAGTTCTGAAACATGTTGTTGGGCATTTTTGTGTTGTTGATGCTGGTGTTTTCATTTATCCGGGCCTTTTTCGCAGATGCCAACTATCTTTCCCGTGAAGTGTTTTTTGTTTTTGCCATCATGATAGGCCTGCCACTTTCCGTGATTTACGGCCCCGGAGCAGCTGATCTGCTATTTGGAGAAAACGGACTCGGCGGCTTTCAGCCTATCGCCGGCTTTCTCATCATATTCGGCCTTATTTTGCTCTTCGCCTATGTGCTGTCCTCGGGGATGAGCCAGTGGGTGAGTTCAGGCAAAACGGCCGGTAAGGTGATTCTGGGCATCCTCGCTGTCCTCGAGGGGATGCTCGTGGTTGGCTCCATATTTTACGCAACATCTATCTTCAGCGAAAAGATGAAACAGGCCATAGAGAACAACAAAGCATCAAAAATAACCGTGGCCTTCGCCAGATGGATTTATCTGGATCTCGTGGATATCGATAAAGCTATCCATAAAAAGCAGAAGTTCGTTTTGCCTTCCAGAATTCAGGCACATGGTGGGCGGGTCACGCTCTATCGTGACAGTGTTATCGTAAAGTTCGCGGTTCCTGATTCGTTAGGTGGGGGTAAAATGACCGTGGCACTTCACAAACCAACAGTTAACTTCCGCATTCCCCGTGCGGATACAGCATTAAAGAAACACATCGAAAAGCCCGCATTAAAAAAATAACCTTCCAGCAGTATAATTCCATTTGAGAAGCTTACAGGAGGTGCATCATGTTACTGGTGATAGCTTTAAGTTTAATAACGTCCATTGAACAGCCCGATTCTCTCAATATGAGACTTGCGGGCGGGTGGAGCTTCGGCCCGCTCGTCGTCGCCGTAGAACTGGATCAGGCTCGCAACATCCTCTTTTCCGGTGCAGCCGGTGGAATCTACATCTGGGATGTCTCCGACCCTTCAAACCCGGTGAAAATCGACGAAATCAGCACATTTGGTTTTGTCTATGACCTGTTCTACGACTCTGCCAGAAATGCACTTTTCGTGGCGGATTACAACGGCGGACTCGAAATCTGGGATGTCTCCGACCCTGCCAATGCCACTTTCATAAGTCGATGTTACACCAGCGGCACGCCTATGGGGGTGTTTGTGCGTGGCAACTACGCCTACGTCGCTGATGGCAACTTCAGCATTATCGACATATCTGATCCCTCTTCGCCTCACGTGGCAGGAGAGCTGAGCACCGTCGGACAGACCGAAAAGGTCTTTGTCAGCGGCAACTACGCCTATCTTGCAGGTGGCTCGATGAAAATTGTGGACATAAGCGACCCGAACAACCCGCGGCAGATCGGTCAATTTTTCGCTTCAGGCCCGAGCCGCGACGTGGAGGTGGTTGACACCATCGCCTACGTCGCAAATGACAATGGCGGGTTCAGCGTGGTGAATGTGAGCAATCCGGTTTATCCACGGGCTGTGGCTCAGATTATCCTGAACGGTGCCGCCAACGGGCTCGATGTGGTTGGAAACATGGCCATTGTAACGACAGATTCGGGGTTCAGTATAATTGACATCTCCAATCCCGGGGCGCCTCTGGTCAGGAGCGCATACCTCCTGCCGAATCCGGCAAGCGGCGTGGTTGCAACGGATAGCCTGCTTTTCATCGCCGATGGTGAACCCTTCTATTTCCATCAATCCAGCGTTTATGCCTTCGACATCTCACAGCCTCTCCTGCCGACAGAGCTGTGGCATTACGGCTCACCGGATGTCCCTCACTCCGTGTTTGCGCATGGCAACTATGCCTACCTCACGACCCGGACAACCGGCCTCTACATCCTCGATGTGTCCGACCCGGCCCACGTCCACACAATAGCACATTATGACGATGACCTTCAGGACAGCAAGGGGATATACGTCGATGGCAACTACGCTTACCTCGCAGATGAATTTTTCCTCAAAATCATTGACGTTTCGGATCCTGCCAATCCGCATGAAGTGAGTTCCCTGACTTCGCCGGGCGGTTACGTCGATGATGTCGTGGTCAGCGGAAATACTGCTGTCACAGCGGGGTTCTATTTTCTGGTGGTTGACGTCGCTGACCGCACAAACCCGCACTGGGTTATCCGCGGGCATCTTCTTTCTCAAACGATCTCAGTGGGCATTTACGACCATTACGGCTATGCGGTTTGCAGCGCGCCGGGAAGCGGGGTGTTTGTGTTCGATCTGTCGAATATCCCGGACACCACGGAGTTCTGGCCGATAGACAGCTG
>JAMOPK010000084.1 GCA_027064565.1 Caldifarciminota bacterium
AGGGGCAAAAAATAGACTCGACGGTTTACCCCAAAAACGATGTTTTGTTTATGGAAGTCCGTTCAACAAAGCTTCCTCCCTCTGTTGGCCTCGCCTACGCTCTCACGACTGTCATGGTCGTTACTGACCTCTCCATAACAGCAGCCTGCATCATGGATCCTAAAGCGTGCTGGGGGTCCTGTCCCACATTTTACAATTCCGATGGCTATCTGGTGGCCGAAGGGTTCTCCTTTTCACTGTTCAAGACATTTGAGACATGGGACCTTGACCACATAGATGCCGGAGCCGAAGACGGCACTGTGACCCTCACGATGAGAAACGAAGCGCTTGAGACCCATCTCGTCCATGATGTCGTGCTGGTGGCTGTTCCGAAGGGCGACGGGGAAGTATTTTTCGACAGAAATTCCAGCAAATTCATCCGTGCAGACAGGCTCCAGCCTCCGATAGCCTGTGAAAATTGCTCTCTGGAACTCGTTTCGCAGGCGGATGATGAGGTATATGTCAGTCCGGCTGACTCCATCGACCTTGCCAGAAGGGACACCATCACCCTCATCTTTCCAAATCCGGGCGGAGAACGGATCGCTATCGACATAAGAGCAAGGAATTCGCTCCTTGGAACCCACATCCTTTACGGCCTGATCGGACTTACAGGACCAAAATACTGGACTTTTGTGCACATGATGGACGAGCCACTGCTGTCAAAACCGTTTGTAATTAACGGATTTTCCAAATGGGAAAAATTCTGGCACTTGAGAGTTCTTGTGAACGGCACAGTGGCGGGGAAAATCAGATACGAGGGACCTATCGCCTTTGAGCATTTTACCCTGACCCTTGACAATCCCGGAACAGACTCAATCGTTGTCCAGTTAGAAGAAGTCAAAGGGGATTGGGAATTCGACAACGTGGTCGCAGGCAGGGTGGTGGACATGGATGTGCCTTATCGAGAAATCGCAGCTCAGTTGCCACGCAATGCTGGAGATTATTTTAGAACCTATCCCGGCGATTCCCTCATTCTGACCTTCGATGTGGGAGATGGCGACTATCAGTTCTTCCTGAAAACCCGGGGCTACTATTACGAATGGCAGCGAACCGCTTGGGCGGAACATCCCGATCCCAAGCTCGCATCTTATCTCTTTTTCCATCCCGACAGCGCCTATCGATATTTTGCGAAGTCCTACAAAGCCGGCGAGGTCGAAGCGAGAAATGTTTTCATAAAATCTCGGGTGCACTCAAGATTATTCGCTTTGAACAGGAGGTAGACCATGTTTCAGACAGCTCTTATTGTGGCAGTCCTGATTTCTCAATCGGGTTATGAGCCTTTTTCGGCAGGCCAATCACCTTTTGCCCGGAATTCAACGGATTCCTTAAACACGTCAACCTCAGCAAACTCTTTGGTAAAACTCTCTAAAAAATTCGGGTTTAAAGGAGATGTCTATTCTACCTTTAACGGAATGGAACACAGAAAAAAGGGCTATCTTCTGGCGGTTGATGATTCCATGCTTTACCTACTGAACGATCACGACATCTTGAAGATAGACGTTGATTCCATTCAGGCCATAAAGGTGGTCACCCTGACGTCTCTATCCACCCTGACGGCCATATCAGCGTTCATGATACCTTTATGCCTCTCACACGGGTTAATCGCCATCGTAACGATCCCTTTAAATCTGCTCAACACGGGATTGGTTGCAATCATCACCAATTCAACGAAGAAAAAATATACCCTGACACTTTCTCCGCGGGACATGGAAACCCTGAAACGTTATCTGCTGTTTCCTGAGGGGTTACCTGAGCAATACAGGATGGCTGCTCGTCCGGCGCGCTGAATGTGAGGAGGGACGTGACAGCCCCTCCCTTCTCCAAATCACCTGACGAAAATGGTCTTTTTCGCAGACATCCTGTCGCCGGATTTCACCTCGACAAGGTAGATCCCGGTTCTGGGCAGCACCAGCTGGACCGTCGAGCTTCTGGCCTCCTTCTCAGCAACCCTGCGGCCGAGCACATCGTAAACCACGACCCGGTCCCCCACCTTCAGGTTGCGGATCTCCATGAATCCGTCGATGGTGCGGAGCTCAAACGGGAAATCCCGCTGGCCGCCCGAAAACTCCTCGGTTATGGCAGCCTGAGGGTCGATCCTGCGCCATGTTGCTCCGCCATCGGTTGTTATCAGCACCACGTTGGAGTCGCCAACGGCCACGCCGTGCAGGCTGTCCGAAAACTCCACGTCGAAAAGGACCGTCGATACGCCGGAGTTCTGGACCTCCCATGTCTGCCCTCCGTCCGTCGTGTGGAGGATGGTGCCACGTTCGCCTACCGCCCAGCCCCTGTTCCGATCAACGAAAGTGATGGCGCGCAGGGTGTGCGCGTTTTGAGGCAGAGCCACTTCGTTCCAGGCCATTCCGCCGTTGGTGGTGATGTAAAGCTTTGGCGTGTAAGGATCGGTGTCCAGCCCACCGACAAGCCATCCGTGCTGTTCATCCGCGAAATAGACATCGAAATAGTCGTAAACCGAGTCCTGCATCAGGGTCGTCCAGTGGTTGCCGCCGTCAGAGGTGAACGATAGATAGCCCTGCCCGCCCCTGTTGACCGCATCGCCGGCCGCCACGAAGGCCGTCAGGCTGTCGAGCGGGGCAACACCGTAAAGCTCCGTCTGAGCCATGACCGCAACGCCGGATATCCAGCCGTTGGGCGGCGGGTTGCCTCCGCTTGAGGTCCTCGCGAAAATCGCATCGCCGCAGGCCGCCCAGCCTACCATCTCGTTCAGGAACTTGACCCGGGTGATGAATTTCGACACGCCGTAAGCCTGAAGCGACCATGTCTGACCCGCATCGTAAGTCTGGTAGATGTAGCCCTCATAGCCCACAGCCCACCCCGTGTAGGCGTCAACGAATTCCACGTCGAAAAGCGGGACATAAAGGTCATATCTTATGATCGGCCGCTCAAACCACGTGTTGCCGAAATCGGGCGAGTAGTAAACGTTACTCCTCGATGTGTCTTTCGCAACCACCCAGATGTTGCTTCCCTGAACGGCAACGCCGTGATAGTTCTTGTAAGTGGCGCCCGCCATCTGAACAGTCAGAAAAATCAGGAATGCCAGACGTCTGGCCATAATTCTACCTCCTTGTGGGGTTGTTTTTCGTCCTTGCTCAATCCACATGTTGTCAAGCATCTCCCTGCAAAACTCCGCCCTATCCATAACCTCATGAAACCCAACATCGTCAAAGCTGGTAAATTATACTCCAGAGCAGCTCGCCGAATCCATGTTCTGGTGCGCAGGATTGCCCGAATTAGCCCGGATGGATGGTTTTCCTGTCGGCTCCCCATGGTTTCATCCAGCAGGTCAAAATTGGAGATTTTCAGGCAATTTTGACGGCCGGGACGGCCGTCCCACCTTTGTTATCCTCTATGCAGGAGTAAATCAAAGACAGGTGGGGGCAGATGTTTCTCCCGAAAATACACATTTTTGGACATCACTCCCCCATCCAATAGCCATTTTGAAAATCGAACCATATAATTTCGCCACATTCAACAGCATCAAGGAGGCC
>JAMOPK010000085.1 GCA_027064565.1 Caldifarciminota bacterium
TTCTCTGTTCTCAACCAATCCTTTTCTTTTCATCTCATCAAAGATTAAAATATAATCCTCATCTGGAATCCTAAGTATCCTGAAAATTACATATAAAAGACTTTTCTCTGTTTGTTTTCCTACTTCGCTCCATGCTCCTCCTTGAATGGTCAACTTCATTGCTGATACGACATTCATAAATATGACACTTTCAAGATTATTAAGCTCAATTCGCTCATCTCCCTTTTTAATTGTTATTGTAATCTCGTAAGGATTTATATTTTCTAATTCAGATAATAGAAGTTTGAACGATTCTATATTTTTCCTCCCAATCTCTAAACAAACTTCTCTTTTAGATGTTCCACCAGTCATATTTTTTACAGTTTTAACATTTAGTCCACTGTACCATAGCAATTTGAATTTATTTTCTTTTCCTTTCTTTTTGGAAGTATCTTCCAATAGTTTTTCCAGCCAATTATCTCCTCGTTTTTTATATTCGAAAATTTCTGCTGTCAATTCTTCTACTTTATCGATAAACCTTTTATTGATTGTGGCTAACACAAATATCCGATAATCTTGCCCCGTTAAAATCGAGTAAATGATTTTGCTTATCAATTTTTTCATCTCTTCACCTCTTTATTTTTATATCTTCACGGATATGTTGAATTGCTTCTTCTATTTTGTCTATATTTTTAAGTAATCTTTCTTTTGTGGGCTTCCTCCCTCTAATCGATGTCCCTTGAACCCTTTCTAACTGCTCCTTGAATTTGATCATCTGTTCAGTAACCACATCCACTATGAAGTCTTCATCGTCTGAAGTTACATTCGAATCGGTTATTTTTCGTAAAATTAAAATATACTCATCATCGATTTTCCCTATATCTGCACTGCTATATTTTCTCGTTTTATCTATATTTCTAAAGTAAGTCTTTATAGCTTTGAACCCTATATATTTTGACATCTCAATAAAAAATTTGTAACTCTCTATCAACTCATATTCCAAACTTGAGTTACCTACAACAATCACACATAACTTATCCTTCTTGAGCACACGATTCATTTCTATCATTGCTCTAAGCATATCACCAAGATATTCGGAAAGCAGCCTAAAGCGATTATAAATAAAATGTGAATGGGCACCAATTTCATGTTTTTTAAACAAATCAAAATCCATACCCAGCCATAACATGTTGTACATATGAACCCTGTAATAATCTAATGCGTTAACATAGGGAGGGGAAGTAACAATTAAATCAACAGAATCACTCTCAACTTCAAGTTTCCTTGCGTCTCCTGTTATAATTCTCACTCTTGGTGGATTTTTTACAATTTTTGAAACTTTCTTTAATTCTTTTTCCATTGAATTTATCTTTTTTATAAATAAATCATCTACATCGATCCCTCCGCCGTTCTCCACTAATGACCATATCGTAGAGGATAGAGCAACCCGCCCTAAATCATAAATGTCATCGTGCCCGCCCTCCTCCTTAATCTCAAGAAGTGTTTCTCTTATCACTTCTAATTTTGAGATTATAGTCCTATTAAAAATTCTGCTTGCTTTTCTGTTAGGTAAGGAGCTAAGTCTTTTGTTTATCCTTTTATAGTCTAAATCCAAATATCTTTTCATCTTCTTTAATTTCAATCTAAAATACTTAAATTCATCCTCTGGGATAAGAGTAACTTTAACCTTACTTATCAGAGTAGCAAGAGGATTGAAGTCATTGCCAATGGAATTGCGGTTATTTAAGAAAGCTTCCACTAATGTGGTACCGCAACCACACATAGGATCTAACACTGTGTCTCCCTCATTGGTAAACAACTTTATGAATGTTAGAGGAATTTGTGGTATAAACCTTGCTGGATATGAATGAAATTTGTGAGTTAAATACTGAGTGGTGAAATCTTTAAAATCCCAATTGATTTTGTCCAATATCTGCAGTGCATCAGAAAACGAATAATTTTCATTGATTAATTCTAAATATTCTTGTTCCGGTGTCCTTAATCCAGGTATAGCTATTTGTTTTGTTTCGTATATCATCATTATCGTCCTATCGGTTAGAACAAATACTATGCCTTTAGCTCAAGGATTATCTCCGCCTCTCACTCCCACACAAGGCCGAGGGCAAATCTGTGCTGGATTCCAGCGATGTTCTGACCCATCTCGAATGAGTAGTTCACGAAATACCTGCTGAAGATGTCCATGGGGATTATCAGTCCCAGCCCGCCGGCCATCGACATGGTGTTGTTGAGCAACCTATCGTTCAGACCGAACCTCAGGGAAAGCCGGTCGGGCACGATCCACAGCTCAGCGCCCACGCCGAGGTCGGACATCCCCATCCCCTGCTCTCCTCTGAAGGACATGAAGATCGAGAACCTGTCGAAAATCGGCTCGGTGCCCAGTCCGCCCTCAAAGACGATGGGCAGGTGCTCCGTGCGCCCGGTTTTCCACTTGACCGAAGACGCTATGTCCTTTGCGGTGAACCCAAGGTTGGCTATGCCGAAAATTCGATGGAACAGCACGCCGACATCGACAGCCATCCCGTTGGCGCTGACGTTCTGGATGTCAGAGCTTGCGATCAGCAGTTTCGCTTTCACCCCGATCCCGATCTGACTGCCCAGAGGTTTGGCCCATGTGTAGGCTATGACGTTCTCCTGATATTTCGCCTCGCCATCGTAGGCTTTAAGTCCCATGTGGTCAACGGTGAACGCCGCTGCGCCGTAGCCCTGATCAGCCTGTGCGTAGATGAAATTGGCGGTGTAAATCGGCCAGCCCTGAAATTTCGAGCCTCCGGCCATCACCCCCTTGCCTTCGATAAAAGCCACTCCGCCGGGGTTCCAGTAGGCCGAGGATATGTTGCCCGCAAGGGCAACAGTGGCGCCGCCAAGGGCGGCGCCATAAGGCTCGGGCGGGAAGTCAGGGAACGCAGTCCTGTAACTCGCTCCCTGCGCCCATCCACCAACGCTCAAAATCAAGCTTACCACGAGAATCTCTTTGATTTTCTTCATCGTCTCCCTCCTTACCTTGCAACTATGATGATGTCTTTCTTGGTCTGTTTACGGCCGTCAGCGTATTGGACTTCAACCATGTAAAGAATCGGCCCGTTGTTGACCTCCTGACCATCGGAATTCTTCAAATCCCAGACGATCGGGATGTATTTGCCCATCTGCACGTCGGCTTCCAGTGTCGCAATCTTATCGCCTCTGAGGTTGAACAGACTGATCGTCACGTGGGCATCTTCGGGAACCGAAATCTTGAATGCGTGATCGGTCTCGGTGAACGGCATCGACGGCTTCACTTCAAACTCTGGCGGTGCGGCTTTGACTTCAAGCTCGGTCGTGTCGCTGACGTTGCCAAAGTCGTCGATCGCAACGAACTTCAACGTGTTGGTCGTGTCAAAGATCAGTTTCAGCGTGTCAAACACAAAGACGCTGTCCGGGCCGGCCTGCGTGACTCTGGTGGTCGAGTCGTTGATGACAACCACCACTGTCGCATAAGGCTCGGTCTTGCCCACCACCGTCAGCGTGTCATACCAGACCTCGGTG
>JAMOPK010000086.1 GCA_027064565.1 Caldifarciminota bacterium
TACGCTCTGGTCTATCTCAGACTGAACTACCTGAACGACACCTCAGGCGCGGCACAGGCCTACGCCAGACTCCGCGCATGGTATCCCGGCTCGGTCTATAGCGAGGAGGCGGCCTATTTCTTCGGGCATAAAATCTCGGAGATCGCTGACACCATCACGGTTCCACCTCTCCAGATACCCGACACAACGGCTCAGGTGGTTTCGGATTCGACGGCGGATTCCACGTCGGCCGTCCAGCCGCCCCCTGTCGGAGGGCCTGAGCACACCGATTCATCGAAAATTTCCACCGCCCTCAAAACGGAAGCGATGAAAGGCACACCGGATAGCCTGAAAAAGGCGGTCGGGCCGTCGCCCGACACGGTCAAACACCTGCCCGACACCATCAAAACGTTCCCGGCCGTCAGGTACACCGCTGACACGGCGCCGAAACCATCGCCGCCGGACAGCACCCACAACTGAGCCATGGCGGTCACCCGCGTCCGTGTCTTTGCATTGAAGATCGTGATGGCCGCCCTCGAAGAAGGGCGATGGGCCAACAAACTGATTGTGCCCTACCTTTTCAAACTGGACGACCCCCGCGACCAGAAACTGCTGACCGAGCTGGTCTATGGCACCATCAAGATGAAGCTCAGGCTGGACTGGACGATCTCCACCTACCTCAAAAAGCATCGGATAGACGACCTGACGTCCCCGATCCGCAACGTCCTGCGCCTCGGCGCCTATCAGCTGCTCTACACCAGAATCCCGGATTATGCTGTCATATCGGAATCCGTGAAACTTGCCCGCAAGTTTGGACACCGCGGCGTTGCGTCGCTGGTCAACGCCGTCCTGCGTCGAATCGCCGGGCAGCGCCCGTCGCCTTCCGAGCCGTGGATCCTCCACTCCCATCCGAAATGGCTTTACGACAGGTGGACGGAGCTGTGGGGTGAGGAGAGAGCCATTGAGATGATGCGGCACAACAACTCACCTGCACCGATCTACCTAAGGGTCAACACCCTTGCGATCGATGTGGACTCTTTCGTTGAGCTTCTGACGGAAAAGGGGGCCGGATTTAAACGCCCGGATTTCCCGCCCGAATGCGTGATGGTGGAACGTGCACCCCAGCTCATCGACCTGCCGGAAAAGCTTTACTACGTGCAGGACAGATCCAGCCAGATGGTGGCGCACCTGATGGCGCCCGAACCCGGCTGGACGGTCTATGACCTCACAGCCGCCCCCGGAGGCAAGATCACCCACATCGCAGCGCTCATGCGCGATACAGGCAGGATAATCGCAGTTGAACTGCACAGCTCAAGGGCGAAGGAGATGCAGAAGATCATCCAGCGGCTCGGCATAAACTCCATCGATGTGGTTGTCGGCGACGGCAGTCAGGTGACCTTTGACGGGCCGGCGGATGCTGTCCTGACCGATGTCCCCTGTTCGGGGCTGGGCACATTGCGCCGGAGGCCGGAACTCAGATGGCGGATGCGACCCGACAGGATACCTGAGCTGGTGCGGATTCAGAGGTCGATTCTGGAGAACGGAGCCAGGAACCTCAGGGTCGGCGGCATTCTGGTCTATTCCACGTGCACGGTGGAGCCTCAGGAGAACGAGATTCAAATCAAAAATTTCCTCGCCGACCACCCGAATTTCAGGCTCGAACCCGCCGCTAACTACCTGCCGGATGGCTTTACGGAAGGCGATTTCATGTTTATCGACGGCGCAAAACACGACTGTGATTACATGTTTGCCGCCCGTCTGCGAAAGGTCTCCTGAGTTACCTGAAAAGCACCGAGTATTCCGGATAGCCGGCCGCTGCGAGGCTGTCGGCCGGGATGAAGTTCAGGGCTGTGGAGTTTATGCAGTAGCGTCGGCCTGTTGGCGCGGGGCCATCGTCGAAAACATGACCAAGGTGGGAATCCCCGTGGACGCTGCGAACCTCAATCCTGCCGGTCTCCTCCTCTCTGACCTCCACAACGTTGTCCGGGTCGAGGGGCCGGGTGAAGCTCGGCCAGCCCGTTCCGGAATCGAACTTGTCGGTCGATGCAAAGAGCGGCTCCCCGGACACCACATCGACGTAAATTCCGGGCGCCCTGTTGTCCCAGTAAGCGTTATGGAAGGCAAGCTCGGTGCCTTTCTCCTGTGTGACTGCATACTGTTGCCCTGTCAACATCTTCCTGAGTGCGTCCCTGTCCGGTTTGTGGAATTCGAGCCAGCGTCTGGAATTCTGGAATATCCTGAAGTCCTCATGCCCGCTCCAGACCCAATTCAGATATTCCCTTTTTCCGTTGTATCGCTCGGCCTGCGCCTTGCGGTCGGGGTGTTTTTTGAAGTAGGCCTGATGGTATTCCTCGGCTGGGTAGAACTCGGCAGCCGGCAGTATCTCAGTGACGATAGGCCTGTCAAAGAGTTTCATGCTGTCCAGCTTTGCGAGCGAGTATTCCGCAAGAATCTTCTGGCTCCGATCAACGTAAAAAATGGCCGTGACATACTGCCCACCCCTATCGGCGAACTGACCGCCGGTGTCGGTGGGATCGATGTTGCGCCAGAAAACCTCCAGGAGGTCACGGTAATTGACGAACCTCGGATCATACTGAACCATGACCGCCTCATAATGGCCTGTGGTTCCAGCACAGACATCCCTATACGACGGAAATGGCACATGTCCGCCGATGTAACCTGAAACTACGCTTTCAACACCGTCAACGCCTTCAAAAACGTCCGCTATCCCCCAGAAACACCCCCCGGCGAATATTGCTGTCCTGAGTCCTGATTCTTTGACTTCCAATTTCTCCCCTCCATGCTTTTTCAATCCCCAAAAAGTCAGAACAAAAATGGGGAGCAACAGGACTGCCCTGCCCCATGCTCCCTTCACTTTTCCCTCACAAACTGAAAAAACCAGAGCAGGCCGAGTATCGTTTTGGCGTCATGGAATTCATCCCGCCTCAACATTTCAAAGACCTGCTCCACGGGCAATTGAATGGGCTCGATGATCTCATCGTAGTCCGGCGACATCTCTGAGCGTTCAAGTTCGTCCGCCAGAAAGAGATACATGTCCTCAGTCGAGTAGCCCGGCGCCGTGTAAAACCGGGAGAGGAGCTGCAACCTGCCGGCCCGATAGCCGGTCTCCTCGATAAGTTCCCGATACGCCGTGTCATCAGGGTGTTCGTTCTCCTCGATCTTGCCAGCCGGAAGCTCAAGAAGCTCCTCACCCACCGGATACCTGAACTGCCTGACAAACAGGATGTTATCGCCAAGCACAGGGATCAGGGTGACCGCACCCCGATACTCCACCACCTCGCGGGTGGTTCTGCGGCCGTTGGCGAGCCGTATCTCATCCACCCTGAGGTTGAGGATCCTGCCCGTGTAAATCTTTTTAGAATCGATGAGTTTTATCCCTGCCTCAGACAGAGCCTCCATGAAATCCTCATCCTTTTCGATTTCAGCCATCTCTCCGTCCTCCGTTTGATGGTCTGTGATTGAAATGCAGGCTTATTCTAAGGTAAACCATGGGATAAACCAAATGGCTGTTGG
>JAMOPK010000087.1 GCA_027064565.1 Caldifarciminota bacterium
ATTCAAGGACCCTTTTAATCCCCTGACTCCTCCCTCGCAGGCCAGCATTCTGGTCACGGATGCGGGACTCGGCGAGACCGGAGCGATGGCAACTGCATTTGTCAACAACGCTGAGGTGAACCTGTTTCTGCCCTTTGATTCGACCAGTGCCAGCGTGGAGGCAAAGTTTTCCAGCGGGAAATACCTTGTAGGCGGCTATTTTTCGGACGGGAAAACGGCGATTTTTGCGGGATACTATGGCCCCGTGGAGTTCAAGGCCACCTTTGAAGCCGTGAGAGGCAAAGGCCTCGCTCTCATTAGCATCGCAATGCCGCTCAATGTAACTGCGAGGCCGGCAATTGCCAGATTTTACCTTGCCCTTTCACCCTCCGACATAACGGTTGCGCCGATTTTTCCGGCACAGGGCAGTTTTGTCGGCATGGAAGTCAGCTCGGCCACGGTTTTTGACAGGTTCAGAGCGATGGCCGTGAGGACTTTCAACCGCGATTCATGGCTCGGACTGGTAGATTACAGGTTAGGGCTGAGCGATGGCGTCACGTTTATGAGCGGATTTTTCAACGTTTCAGCAGGATCCATCTTTTATCGAGGCTTTTATTTAGGGGTCAGCCTCATCCCGCAAAATAATGCTGACAGGCGGCATTTTTAACGTTATCATCACACCATAACTGGAGGTGAAGCCGTGATGTTAGGGATAATTTTGCTGGTCATCATAATTTTGATTGCGGTCGCTATCTTTTCGCAGAAGAAAAGTAAGGTGGTGATTCTTGAGAACGGAAAACGCGTCCATCTGGGATCGTCTATGTCGGCCAAAATGACCGCTATCGTGATTCTCGTTCTGCTGGTTGCAGCGTTCATCGCGGTCAGCATCCGGGTTGTTCCCGTGGGCCACGCGATGGTGAAGTTCAACATCATCACAAAGAAGTTCTCGGTTTCTCACGAAGGCGTTACCCTCGTGCCTCCGGTCATCTACCGGACCTACATCTACGACCTGCGCCGTCAGGAATACACCATGACCGCACGGAAAGGCGAAGGCAAAAAGGCGAACATAGACGACAGCCTCTGGTCTCCGACGAAGGAAGGGCTGCAGGTGGGCATAGACCTCACATGCTGGTATCGGATAAACCCGGACAGTTTGATAAAAGTCCACAGGAAGATTGGGCCGGACTACGACGAGAAGGTCATCAGGCCGGCCATCAGGGGCATCGTGAGGCTCGTGATCTCGGAATATCCGATCATGGACGTGTATTCCGCCAAACGTCAGGAAATACAGAGCGAGATCTACAAGCGGGTCAAGTCGCTGCTGGAACCCGACGGCTTCATAATCGATGAGATCGTGCTGCGCGACGTCCATTTCACAGAGGATTTCGCCAAAGCCATAGAGCAGAAGCAGATCGCACAGCAGGAAGCCGAGCGGATGAAATACGTCCTTGAAAAAGAGCAACTTGAGGCACAGAGAAAGGCCATCGAGGCGGAAGGAAAGGCAAAGGCCATCCAGATCGTCTCACAGGAGCTGAAACGCAATCCGCTTTACATCAAATACCTTTACGTCGATAAGCTCTCCGACAAGGTGAAGGTCATCGTCTCGGATCAGTCTACCATAATGGATTTGAAGGGCCTGATCGGGAATGAGTGACGTCAGGATCGAGTTCGACAGGCTCAGGGAGTTCGTCAAAAGGGTCTTCATGAGGCTCGGCGTTCGTGAAATGGACGCCTTCACCGTCGCGGATGTGCTTGTCACGGCCGATGCAAGGGGCATTCCGTCACATGGCGTCGCCAGATTGCCGAGATACATTCGGGGAATTCGAGAGGGGATGATGATCCCAGATGCTGAGCCTGAAGTGGTGCATGAGACACCGGTCTCGGCCCGCATTGACGGCAGGGATGGACTCGGTCAGCCCGTGTCACGAATGGCCATGGAACTCGCCATCAGCAAGGCACTGGAAAACGGGATCGGCATGGTCGCTGTCTTCAACTCCAATCATTTCGGGATAGCTGGCTACTACGCGATGATGGCGCTGGAGCATGACCTCATCGGGTTCGCCACCACGAACACGTATCCGCTTGTCGTTCCGACCTTTGGCAGGCAGGCAGTGCTGGGCACAAACCCGATAGCGGTTGCCGCTCCGGCAAGCCGAAACAGGCCGTTTGTGCTGGATATGTCCACAAGCGTGGTCACTCGCGGGAAATTGGAAGTGTATCAAAGGCTTGGAAAGCCCATTCCCGAACAATGGGCAACCGACGAGAACGGGCGGCCCTGCACGGATCCGGGCCGGGTTCTGGAGAACTTCAGGGCACGAAGGCCCGGCGGTCTCCTGCCTCTCGGAGGCCCAGACGAACTGACAGGCGGCCACAAAGGCTATGGCCTGTCAATGCTTGTGGAGATACTTTCCGGCGTGCTCGCAACTGCCAGAATTTCGGCCATGAGCTATCCGGAGGGCAAAGGGAGCGGCATAGGCCACTTCTTCGCGGCACTCGATCCGGGAATTTTCCTGCCGGTGAAAAAGTTCAAGGCGGATATGGATCTGCTCATTGATACGGTCAGAAATTCGGAAAAGGCTGAAGGTCACGACAGGATTTTCATCCACGGCGAAAAGGAATTTGAGCAGATGGAAAGGAGCCTTTCCGATGGGGTCCCGCTGGACACCGCGACCTTTGACATCCTGAAGTCGATAAGCGAGGAGTTCGGGGTGGCGATTTAGGGGAACGGTTCCCTGAAGCCGGCCGGCTACTTACCCGTGCACAGGCGCGATGGAGGATAGAGGGATCAACGCCCCTTTTCGCCGTATAACCGCACCAATCAAACCATTTTTAGGAGCTGGATGGTGAAATAGATCACGGAAACGACAAATCCGATTGCTATCAGCATGAGGCCAAATGTGGGGAAAACAACGCTCGCAACGATTAGTCCCAGAACCAAAACTCCCAGGAAAACCGAGCGAGAAAACGCTTTCCATATTCCCCACACGATGATAATGGGTAGGGCGATGAAAAACCCGATTAAAACAGGTATTTCGATTCCGGACATGGCTAAAGTCTACCCGGAGCTGGGATTTGATGCAAACGGGACCTATGACGGCCGGGGGCGGCCGTCCCACCGATGTTTTTGCCTCCCTACTTTCCATTCTTTGACTGCCTCATCAAGAATCAGGCCAGAGACTGGTGGGTCGGGTGTCCTTGTGGCTCGGGCGTCCTTGTGGCTCGGGCGTCATGATGGGTCGAGTGTCCTTGTGGGGCGGGTGTCCTTGTGGGGCGGGCGTCCTTGTGGGTCGGGCGTCTCGCCCGACAACAAAAGCTATAACACCGGGAATTGCTTTATACTGTGGCGTTAATCAGATGGAGTCTTGCTCAAAAGGAGGTTTTTCATGCTCAACGGGATCATTTTCATGGCAGTGGTTAGCCAATCGACAGTCTGGATGAACCCCATCGAGGTGTGGAGCAGTCCTGAATCTCTTGCAGTGTCGAGACTCAGGGTGGACTCGATGGCCTTCGAGCTGGCGCCCTCCT
>JAMOPK010000088.1 GCA_027064565.1 Caldifarciminota bacterium
GTATTTTGCGATAAATTTCGTCTTTTTCATTTTGGGTTCCTCCTTTTTGAAGTTGTAATTTTATAAGGGGGAACCCTCTTTTATTCCAGCCTTTTATCCTATGTCCTAACTCACGTCCGAACATCAGAATGTTTCACTTTCTGCTTTTCGCTCTCCAGCTCGATCTCCTTCCTGATGATTCGGCCGTGGACGTTATAAAGCACCATCATGGAGACCCCGGCCAGCAGCGACAGGATGGCTATGACCATAAAGAAGTTCTTTCTTGCGCGTTTCCCGACGATGTCCACGAATTCAAGGGAGTATCCACCAAAAAATTCGGTTGAATCGTTCAGAGGGACCTTGAATTCCAGGATCCGATGCAGCGGGGTTTTTATCACCCTCATGGAATCCTTAAGTTCCGGGTTTACAGGCAGGAACCCATCATATCTGGAACTCCAGTAATGGATGTCGCCATTGATGACCGGCGACGTAATCGAACCCCTGCCCGGTAAGCTGATCCAGAAGATCCTGAAGCTGTTCTGGCGTTACGTCAGGGTGGTTGGCTATCAACCTCAGCGTCACCCCGGTCGCTTTGACCGAGCGATAGGCGATGGAAATAAGCTCTTTCTGTGTGTTGTGAAACGCGTTGTAGTTCAGCATCGAGACTGCTGCAACGAGCGAGACGAATGTGGCCGCTACGACTAACTTGTAGTCGATGTCGCGTTTCATGGCCGGAATCTACCGCCTCGGCGGTATCCGTTCCCTTGGAAACGGTGCATTCCCGTGCCGCTCCACAGAGGGAAACCGTTTCTATCCCTGAACCTCAGGACACGCCCGGATCCTTCGAGGGTCACCTCGCTTGCCACCATGTAATGGGTTGAATCATCGGTGAAAAGGGAACCGGTAACGGATACCTGCTGGCCTTTGAGATTGATTTCCCCCACATACCACGTGGGACCGAGATACACCCTGACCGTCCCGGCGGAATGGGAAAGGACTTCAATCACGGCGTAAGTCGTGTTTCTTCTTCCGAAATTGCCAGTTGTTACGTCTATCACCTTGCCTTTTATGGTTGTCACGGAGTTGACATTGTAGTAGTAAGGCGTGACCGAAAACATCGTGAGGATCAACGTAAATTCCAACATTTTCTCCCTCCTTTTTCTCTGAATAACGGCAATTATTATGCCGCTTCAGGACTGAAACAGCGTAAAACTCACAGTTGCAACGTCCTGATAATAGCGTCGAACCTCGACAAAAATGTCGAGCTGAAAACAGCCATAGCGGCTCTAAAGCTACAAAATCGGCCCCCGACTTAAGCCTTTGAGGTCTGCCGTCGTGCTGTCACTCTTTATCGGGCTTGATAGCGTATTGAGCCATCATCCTGCGGACGACATCGCCGACTTTTATCATGAGGTCGGTGTCCCTGTCGGATGATGTGCCGCCATCCGCAACCAGTTCACGGCCGGTTTTGGACGAAATCAGTTTGAAGGAAAACGACACGTTTTCGCCGGTCCTCGTGACCTCTCCGTAAAGGATCAGGTCAGCCCCGATGTTCCGGGCTATTCTCATGCATTTCCCCTGATCAATCAGGTCGCGGCTCGGTATTTCGGCATCCACCGCCTGATTGATTTTGGAAAGGGGCAGGAGTTCCACGTAGGGCGAATTTTCCAGCGCCCGATATGCGAACTGCTGTATCCTGCTGCCTAACTGGACGCTCATCGCCTCATTGTTCTTTTCCTTAAGCGGGAACACGGCCAATTTGGGTTTTATCATCGATGTGGTGTCCATCGCCACCTCATAGCTTCTGTTGAGCCGCTCGATAACGATGTCCGTGATGTCGTCCTTTTCGTTGTAGTAGAGGACACCGGCCGATGAGAGGTCGAGAATCAGGCTGTAGCCTAACTCCTTTGCCGCCTCCCTGATGACCGAATCGATGGCATGAACGTAAGGTTGCAGCAGTTCCCTGTTTTTGCGCTCTAACTTCCCACCTGGCCCCCAGATGGTTTTCCAGAAGTTGCGGTATTCCGTCTCTTTTTGCTGGATTTCCTGCTCCTTTCTCAGCCTTGCTTCGTCGCTGAGCATGGGCTTCTCTTTCTGATAGGCCGCTTTCAGGCTGTCGATTACATGTTTCAGGCTGTCGCGCTCCGCTTCCCATTTCCGAATGTAATCGGCAAGCTCGTTTTTGGCGTTCTGGAAATCCTGATACTCCTTGGTGACCCGATCGAGGTCAACGAACCCGATGCGTTGCTCTCTGGCGCTGAGAGCCATCGGGAGCATCAAAATTGCAAAGGCAAAAGCTAATTTTCTCACAGTCCACCTCCGATTCCCTTTGAACATCTGGCACAATATCTCGTCCATGGGATTATTTTCAGCCGCTCAGGGTTTATCCGGGCGCCGCAACGCTCACAAACTCCGTATTCCCCGGAGTCAATTTTCTTTAGGGCTATCTCGATCTCTTTAATGAGATTAAGCTCATGTTCAGCGAGGGTATAGCGTGAAAGCTCCTCATAAGTGAGTCTGGCGAGATCCTCGATATCCTTGGGTTCCGCCCATTCCTCGCCAGCTTTTTCGGCAAGTTCGGCCTCCTTCAAGAGGTTTCGAAGTAGCTCTCTCTTTTTATCCAGTAACAGTTTCCGGAAAAATTCTCTATCTATCGACATTGCATAACTCCTCATAGAGAAAGATAAGGCTGCAACTCCTTAACAGCGCCACGCGTTACCACCTTGACAATCCCGAGGTTTGTGAATTCCTTTGGCAAAACGACTCCAATATAGAAATCCGGCTCGATAAGCGGGAAAAACAGTATCTGCCGGTTGGATGTCTTTATAATCATCTCCTCGTAGTTTCCCCAACGATTAATCCCTAAGATTTTGCTGACGGCATCGAGCAGGTTGTAGTGATACTTCTGAAGGGTCTCTACCTGTTCCTCCGGCACCTCCGGATACGAATCCACAATAACACCATCCATTGTTACGATATAGATGCTTTGAACAACCCCTATCTTGTTGGCCATTTTGGCCAGTATATTCCTTATCTCGCTCATAATTACACTCCAAATTTGTTTTATTTCGGGAACACTATGAAGGAAGAAGTTGCGTTATTAAATCCCACAGGCCCGACCTTCAGGCGGTATCCTTCGCCGTAGCCATGGAAACCTGCAAATTTCACCGGCAAAATCCGGTTTATTGCAGCCATGGATTTGTAGAACTTATCGCCCATGACAAGTAGTCTCGGCAACGAATCCAGCACCAGAAGGCCGGCGGGAGGCGTTCCTTCCATCCCTTCAATGGCCTTTTTGACCGCTTTCATGGATGCTTCAACCAGCCCCTGAACGGTGGTGCTCATTATCCTCACGGGCAGATTTTGAGGGACATCACTCAAAAACTCCACGGAACCGTCGTCATTCAGTTTGATCGGCGTCCTGATCTTGTAGAGCGAGGACACTCCAGATTTGAAGCCTATGGGGAACATGGCGAACAACCGCTGGATGTTGTTGGGAGTCATTTTTATGCCTTTCTTATCG
>JAMOPK010000089.1 GCA_027064565.1 Caldifarciminota bacterium
CCTCATCTTCATAGCCCATTTCCCGCAGGATTTCCACCGTCCTTATGGCATGTTTCTCGAACTTATTGTAAGTTTCGTCGTAATCGAGGTCATGGAGGATGCCGGCTATCTCCCATCTGTCGGGGTCTTCGCCAAATCTTTCGGCAAGCGCCCTCATGCATGCACCGGTGGCAAGCATGTGCTTGATGAGATTCTTTTTCTTCACGTGTTTTTTGATGAGCTCAATCGCTTTCTCTTTCGTCATCTCCATTGCGGTCTCTCCTGTTGATTGACAGTTGATTATAAGGCTCGTTTCAAAAAGATGTGCCCGTCAAGGCAATTTGGGGAATTCGTGTATCATTAAGGCACCAAACAAGGAGGAGCCTGATGAGGTCATTGTTTGTCATGGCACTGGTTGCCTTCGGGATGTCCGGATTATCCTGCATTCCCGCCTCTAAAAGCTGGGTTCAGAGTTACGTCAACGAAACGGTCAGTGTAAACATGAGGCAGACTAATTCGGAGATTCAGGCGCTGAAGGACTCCATAGCAACGCTGAAGGGGCAGGTGAACAGCCTCAATCAGCGGGTTGCCAGCCTCGAAAGCAGGATGGCGGCTGTTGACTCGCTGTCGGTGACGGTTGACAGGCTCCATGTCAGGGTCGACTCGATCCAGAACTACATCTCAAACATCCCGGCCGTCCCCTCTGAAGGCGGCATTGAAGCGCTGATAACGCTGAAAAACGTCATCGATGAATACATCACAAGGGTGGTGGATTCGCTCAGAACGGTGGAGTCCGAGAGCGATTCGACGGATTCAATAGCTCAAACGCCACCCGACACCACCGGCACCCAACAATAAGCTGAAATGCCGTCTGAACCCTTGAGGCAACCGCTGTTCAGCGTCATTGCGGAGGCTCAATCTCCGCTTCCCGCAGGAATTTTGCCGCCTCCTCCGGCGGTGTGGGGTTGATGTAAAGGCCGGAACCCCACTCAAAGCCGGCGATCCTCGTCAGACGGGGAACAAGCTCGATATGCCAGTGGTAATCCAGATGAATCGTTGACCAATAATACTCCCTGCCCGGACGTGGATGCGGTGACGGCGCCGTGTGCAAAATCATGTTGTAAGGAGGGTCGTCGAGGACCGTCTTTATCCTCTGCAACATGTCCTTGAGCACCCTCGCAAGCTTCAGCAGCTCATCATCGTTCAGAATGGCGAAATCGTGGAGGTGACGCTTCGGAAGTATCCACGTCTCAAAGGGGAATGCCGATGCGAACGGCGCCCACTCGATGTAGTCCTCGTCCTCATAGACGATCCTGTCCTTAAGAAGAAGCTCCTGTTTTATCAGGTCGCAGAATATGCACCTCTCTTTCCGGGAATAGTGTTCCCTTGCGACATTGAGTTCCTGCACCACGACGGGCGGGATGATCGGGGTTGCAATGAGCTGAGAGTGCGAATGCGGCAGCGATGCGCCGGCCTCGGCCCGATGGTTTTTGAAAACGAGGATGTATCTGAACCTGACATCCTTACGCAGGTCTTTGATCCTCTCCCGATAAGCAATCAGCACCTTCTGAATGTGCTCCACAGGCAGGTCGCCCAGAGACTTGTAATGGTCAGGACTCTCGATAATGACCTCATGCGCCCCTATGCCGCTGACGATGTCGAACAGGCCAAGCCCTTCCCTTTTCAACTCCCCTTCGATGCGCAATGCGGGATACTTGTTGGGAACAACCCTGACCTCCCAGCCGGGGGTATTGGGTTTGCGGTCTGGCGGACCGATCACAAAAACCTCAGGCGGGGTCTTACTTTCGTTGCCATAGCAAAACGGGCAGGTAGATGGGTCGCCCTTTGGTTCCTCATGTTTCTGGACGTATTCATGGGGGCGACGTGCCCTTTCGGTGGCGATTATCACCCAGCGACTTCTAATTGGATCGTAACGTAGTTCTGGCATAATCCCTCTCCTTAATCTCCACCCAGATTGAGGATCAGCGTTCCGGTCTCCTCAGCTGCCTCATTGAGTTCTTTCATCAGTGCTTCCATGTCCTTAACGCCGTATTTCTCGGCATTCTCGGCTATCGTGCCCCAGATAGGCGTGCCGCACGCTATGGCCGGTATCCCATGCTTGAACAAAATATCCACGGTCTTCGGGTATTTCGTGACTAAATCCTCAATCGTCCAATCAGGGGTTATTTTCGGTTCAGCCATTTCAAGCCTCCTTTTGCGGTGGTTTATTATAACTTGTTGACAGATAGTTGCAAACGAACAGCGTAAAACCACGTTAGAGGCGTCGGGCGAGAAGCCCGATCCACCGATCATATTGGTTGACTACCATAAAATGGGGCGAAAATGGGGAAATAATCGGATCTCCAATTTTATCGTTCAGATTAAACCGGACAAAGTGACATTAAGCCCATTACGCGATTTTCCACTATCAAGACCTTATTTAGGAATTATTTGAGAATGAAGCTCAGAAAAGTGCCGCAAACTTTGTGTTACACCTTAATCGAACATTCGGATTTGACTGTGCATGGCCGATAATTTATCATAAAAAACTGAAATGAAAGAAGAACTTGTGAGGTTGTTGGCACTCTACGAAGTGGATAAAAAGATCGACGAAATCAAAGCCCTCAAAATAACCATCCCCAATCGCATTAAAGAACTTGAAACTGAAAAAGAAGATATACAGAAATCCGTTCAGGAGTTCATAGAGTCCATAAAACATACCGAAATAGTCCTCAAAAAGAAAGAGCTTGACCTTGCCGCAGCCGAGGAGCGGCTCCGTAAACACCAGGAACAGCTCCCCACACTAAAAAGCAACGAAGAATACAGGGCTATGATCAAGCAGATCGAGCTGGACAAAGAGGAGATATCCCGACTGGAAGACGAGGCCCTTCAGATCATGGATTCGCTGGACAGGATGAAGGAACAGAGACCTCAGGTGGAAGCGGAGGGCGAAGCCAGAATCAGGGAGATCGAGAAGCAGATCAAAGAGCTGAAAGAACAACTTTCCGGGATAGACGAGGAAGTCAGGCTTCTGATTGCGGAACGTGAGAGGCGCGCCCATTTTGTCCCTGATAAAATCAGGCGGAAATACGAGAAAATTCGTTCGCTCGGCAAGAAAAACGCTGTTGTCCCGATAATCGACGGTGCATGCGGCGGATGCCATGCCGATATTCCCATCCAGACCATAAACGAGATCAGGGCGAGCGGCACCGTTGCTATCTGCGAAAACTGCGGCAGGTTGATTTATTGGCCATACGACGAGCCTGAGAGAGACTGAGTTATAGGGAGGGGCTGAGATTTTTGCGAGGTTGGCGAGGTGATATTCTATCTCTCTGTCCCCTTTCTCCGTCGAACATTGACGCTAAATCCTTTCATAGATGTATCTTAGCACCGGGACGCTGGCATTTTCCCAGTTCAGGAATTTTTTGCTCACTTCATAGCCCTTTCGCCCTATCTCCATCGCCCTTTCCGGATTGGAAAGCAGTTCCTTTATCACTCTGACGAAAGCCTCACGGTTGCCAG
>JAMOPK010000090.1 GCA_027064565.1 Caldifarciminota bacterium
TATCGTTCCGCGGGATATGACCACTCCAGCGGCATGGGTGGAAACGTTCCTGACCTGGCCCTCGATCCTGCTCGCAAGTTCCACAACCTGTTTGATCTGCGGGTTGTTCTCGACGAGCGATTTGAGTTCAGGCACCTCTTTGACGGCGCGCTCGATTGTCATTCCGGGGGAGCTGGGGATAAGCTTTGCGAGCCTGTCCGCCTCGGAATACGGCAGGTCGAGGACCCTTGCGACATCGCGTATCGCACCACGCGCAAGCATCCGCCCAAAGGTTATGATCTGGGCGACGTTGTCGTTGCCGAAACGCTGTCTGATGTAATCGATGACCTCATCACGCCTGATATCCTCGAAATCGATGTCAACGTCAGGCGGGGAAACGCGGTCAGGATTCAAAAACCTCTCGAAAATCAGGTTATGCTTGAGTGGATCCACCTCGGAGATGCCGAGAGCGTAGAGCACCAGCGAGCCGACCGCCGAGCCGCGCCCGGGGCCCACCTCTATGCCGCGCTTTCGAGCGCCCTGAACGATGTCCCAGATGATCAGGAAGTAGGCGGAATACCCCAATCGGCTCATTATCGACAGCTCATTTTCCAGTTTTTCGCGGTATTCATCGGGTATCTCACCCATTTTTTCTTTCAAACCGTCGAATGCCAGCTTTCTGAGGTATTCGTCAACGGTATAGCCGTCCGGCGGCTGGAACTCCGGCAGCTTCACCTTTGTGGAGTCCAGAACAATCTGGAGGTCAACCATTTCGGCTATCTTCAAAGTGTTTTTCAGGGCTTCAGGAACCTCCGAAAAGAGCCTGTGCATCTCCTCAGCGGACCTGAAATAAAGCTCATGCGTGTTGTAGCGCATCCGGTTCTTGTCGCTGAGCTTCGATTTGGTCTGGATGCACAGGATGACGTCGTGCATGAACCAGTCCTCTGGTTCGATGTAATGGATGTCATTGGTTGCCACCACCCCGAGCCCGAGCTCTTTCGAGAGCCTCAGTATCCCGCTGTTGATGACCCTGTTTTCCTCGATTCCGGTCTCCTGCATTTCTAAGAAAAATCTGTCCTTGCCAAATATGTCAGCGTATTCGGAGGCAATGGCAGCGGCGCGGTCATAGTCACCGTTGAGCAGTGCCGATGGGACTTCGCCTTTGGGACAGCCGGATAGGGCCACGAGGCCATCGGAATGTTGGGCAAGGAGTTCTCTGTCGATTCTCGGTTTGTAGTAGAACCCTTCCAGGAACGCCATAGTTGACAGGAACATGAGGTTTTTCAGTCCGGTCTCGTTGGTGACCAGAAGCGTCAGGTGGTAGTTCTTCTGTCCCTTGCTCCGATCGGTCATCTTTCCGGAGGAGATATAGGCCTCCATGCCGATTATCGGTTTGATTCCGGCCTTTGTAGCTTCCTTGTAGAACTCAATGGCTCCGAACATGTTGCCGTGATCGGTAAGCGCAAGCGCTGGCATGCCATACTGGACTGCCTTTGCGACAAGCTGTTCGATCCTTGCGGCGCCATCCAGAATGCTGTAGTCAGAGTGGACGTGGAGATGCACAAATTCTTTCATAGCGGCGGAGATTATCATGGAAATGGCTATCCGGCTTCAATGAGACTTTAACCTGTTGGCTGATAGCGGTATTTGTGAAACGAAATGGAATCAAAATGGGCTTGTAGAGGATCGAAATCCCGAAAAGCGCTGATACAATGGCAAAAATGGGCGGGACAGAGTTCCCAGACATTCCTGAGAGGAAATACGCTATCGGATCATTTGCAATAATGTAATAATGTAATGATGCTTGACATAGCAATTGCGGAGTTATAAAGTTATTGGATGTAAACAGGAGGTAATGCAATGAGACGTAAATATGGCTTCCTTGCAATAGCAGGCGTTGCCATTATCGGAATTGCTCTCCTTGCAATGGGACCCAAAAAGAAAAGCGGATACGAACTGTGGAACGTTTACGAGGATTACTTCGTCAACGCGAAATACATTGATCTGACCCATGCGTTTACTCCCGATATTCCCGTGTGGCCTGGATTTGGACATGCGAAATTTTATCCAGCAAAAGCTGGCACAGACCTCGGTGATTATGCCAAAAAGGGAGAGGTTTTCACTTACAAGAAACATGGCTTTGTTGCTACAGCATACTGGCTACCAACTGACCAATATGGAACTCAGCTTGATCCGCCCGCGCACTGGGATCCCTATTATGCCACGATAGACGAACTTCCTGCTACTTACGCCATAAGGCCACTTGTGGTGATAGACATCAGCGAGAAAGTGAAGAAGAATCCGGGTTACCATTTATCGGTGAAGGATATCAAAGAGTGGGAGGCCAAACACGGAAAGATCCCCGAAGGTGCGGTGGTTATGGTTCGGTCGGATTGGAGCAAAAAGTGGCCAAATGTGAAGCCGGAAAAGCCGTTCCCCGGTGTTTCTCTTGATGCCCTGAAGTTCCTGCATGAGCAGAGACATATCCTGTTTCATGGTCATGAACCGCTTGATACCGATACCACGCCCAACCTCGAGGGGGAGTACTGGCTTATGCACAACGGATATTGTCAGGCTGAAGGCGTTACAAATCTGTGGATGGTGCCTGAGGCTGGATGTCTCATAGCTATTGGTTATGCCAAACCCAAGGGAGGAACAGGTGGATATGCGAGATACATCGCTATATGTCCTCCTGACTGGAAATACGGCGTATCCATCAAGGAGATGCCAGGCGCACCTGTACCGAAATTCGACTTTCCTCTTGTGTGGGACGATGGTGTAGGTATGAGGGTCAGGAAACAGGAATAAAGCTGGTAAACTAAGACTTCTGATGAGGAGATTAAGTCGCCGTCCAATTTAGGACGGCGGCGTTTTTAATCTTAGATTAAGTGAGCTAAGATGATACCTGAATGAGTTTCGATGATATTTCGGGGCGACGTTTTTTCCAACAGACAACGCCAATTTTGAACGGCCTCAATCGATTGAAGTTTTTCCGAATTTCTGATATCCGGGGTGTTCCCCTGTCTCCTCCTGTTCGCTTGATAAACCCATATGGATTTGTTAAGCTTTGTTCAGATAGGGGGGGATTAAGATGAGGCTCTCGAGCATGTGATAGAAAATCGCCGATGCGCCCAGTGGCGATGACATAATGGTTGAACTCAAATTGATGTTACATGACCTGTTGGGAGGTATAGGGAAAAATTGTGTAAAATAAGTCTTGCACGGAAAAGGAGGAAAAAACATGGGAAGGAAAAAGAAAGAAATGTCGCCTGTGAAGGAGCATGCGAGGGCTTTAGCCCAGCATTACCTTCAGCGGATGCAGAACGGTGAAAACATCACTATCCTCTCGATCCTGGAAGAACTGCTCAACGCTTTGATGTTGGCTGGAAGAGACTTCTACCTCTCACTAGCTTCAGACAATCAGGCCAACGGCTTCTACGAAAGGTCTCTCAAGCTTACCATGGGAAACCTTAACCTCAAAGTGCCAAGAGTCAGATACGGCAACACCTTCAGA
>JAMOPK010000091.1 GCA_027064565.1 Caldifarciminota bacterium
CGGCATTTGCAATCCGCCTATCATCGACCTGACGGCAAACGCCTGTGGAGCCGGGAAAGGTGTTCCCGGTCCCATCGCCCCGTAAGCCCTGTGGAGTGCAAGGATCGCAAGGACAGCAGCCATTCCGCCGACCAGCGCACCGGCGAATTCGGATATGAGCTGGGAGCGTGGGCTGGTGCCAAGAATGAAGCCGGCTTTCATGTCCTGAAGCGCATCGCCAGCCAGTCCCGCGACAATGGCCACAAAGGCCGCAATCATGAACAGACCGAACATGTCACCGTGCCACAGCAACTTGACAGCAAGGACCACAAGGATGGCGAGAACTTCCATCGGGTCAATCCCGGTCATGCCATCAACGCCGCCGGCTATGAGCGCCACCACTGCCGCAAGCAGCAGAACCGCCAGCCATACGCCGAAGGGCACCCCGTTGAACGGCAGGAGAACCAGCCCCAGAACAATCAGGGCGATAAGCGAACTTCTGCCGCCGGGCCACGAAAGGCGAACCCTTCCCCGTTTTCCACGCAGAAGCGCCATCAGGGTAACGGCTATTCCGCCGCCGATTATCATCCCTATTCCGAACATCTTGACGAATGTCAGGGCGAAATCCGTTTGCCTGCCCATCGCTAACGTCATGATCGGAACGGCCAGAACGTAGGAAATCACAGAGCCCACAAACCATGTAAGCGTGTAAAGCGGCCCGATTATGAACCCGATGCCCAGAGCCATGGGATAGAGGGCGAATCCGACAAAGAAATTCCGTTTCTGGAGTGCCCCGAAGGTCACGACGGCCGGGATTTTGCCAGTCCAGTCGCGGACCGCTGCCCACAGCCCGGAGAGCACAAAGGAGACAGCAAGGGTCAGTCCCTTAACACCGCCTTTCATGCTAACTTTTAGGGTTTCGGCCGCAGCTATGCCGAGCGGAAAAGTCAGCTTCAGGTCCTCGATCATGTATTTCCGTATCAGGCCTGTGAAAATCACGCCCCAGACAGTTCCCGCAAGTGTCACAAGCAACAGGCTGGAGACCGGGAAATGAGGGGATTGTGCGGTCATCCAGAGTCCGGGGATCGTAAAAGCGAGGCCTCCAGCAACAAGTCCACCTGCCGACATCGCCGTATGCGCAACATTTATCTCGTTGACGCTGGTGTTGCCAAGGGATTTAAGGACGGCGAAGGACGTCAGGGCCACAAACACCGTCGGCCACGGCAGTGCACCCATCCTCAGGGCGATGTAGGTCGAACTCATGGCAACGACAATGGAACCAAGAACACCGATGATTATGGCTCTGATGGTCAGTTCCTTCCTTTCCATGCTTAATCTCTCTTTTTATGGGCACAAAAGATAAACCACGTGCAGGATTCCTTTCAATTGCGGCATCCTGAGCTTCGGACGTGGGTTGGAATATAGTCCATGAAGCTGAGATAAAAATAGCTTTTCCTCTTAAAAATCCCGGCCTAATAAGGAAAATGAGAAGGACGAAATTTATTTTACAAACGCATCCCGATAAAAGAGGTCGTATATCGTGGCGTTTTGTGCAAAAAGGAAGGTAAAAATAAACCTTCTGGCAAGTCGGGCATCCAGTCAGAATGGGGGAAGGCGGGGGGTCATCACCTCCCGCCGAAAGCTTCACATTATCTGATTTGCTTCCTCACCGCCTGATAGATAGCGTTTCAACGTAATCACTGCCTCAATGATCATCCAGATTTCAAGGAGGAAGACGATGATGCCAATGGTGAGTAGCAGCACGTTATGTGTAACGGCGAACTTCCTGATGTTCAAAACCATGGCCCAGCCGGTCATGAACAGCATGAAGACCATCGGCAGGGCAGCAAACCAGATGGGTTTCCTGATTCTGGCCAGATAGACAGTTGCCACCAGCAGCGCAAGCCCGGCTAACAGCTGGTTGACCGTGCCGAACAGCGGCCAGAGTATCAGGGCACCTTTGCCTCCTTTCTGGGCGAATGCTAACAGAAATGCCGTGAACACAGCCAGGAAGGTGGCGATCCACCTGTTGGCCAGTGACGGGAGGCCGAGGTCGGTGAAGAATTCCCCGATCACGTATCTCTGGATCCTCGTGGCGGTGTCAAGCGTTGTCCCCGCAAATGACACGAGGAACACCGCCATGATCGTGGTCCCGATAGCCATCGGGATGCCGTAGGAGTGCATCAGATTTGCCGCTCCGATGATGACCGCATTGAGCTTTGAAGCGAGTCCGGACGCCGCCTGCCAGCTCGAATAGTGATACTGCCACGCCTGAATCCCCGTCAGCACTGTGCCATCCTGAGTCTTATAGGCTATGCCGATTGCGGCTGTCGTCGCCACGATGACCAGCGTTGCGAGTGCGCCTTCCATCAGCATCCCGCCGTAACCCACAAACAGGGCATCGGGTTCCTTATCGATCTGCTTTGAAGATGTCCCTGAACTCACAAGCGAGTGGAACCCGGAGATTGCGCCACAGGCTATGACCACAAACAGGAACGGCCAGATCGGCGGCGCACCAGCGGCGTGGATGTTGGTTGCGGGTGCGACTATCTGCGGGTGGGCCACGAGCGTCCCGATGAACAGCAGCGCCATCGCAATGATAAGCTCATGGGCGTTGATGTAGTCTCTCGGCTGCAAAAGCGTCCAGACAGGCAGGGTGGATGCGAAAAAGGCGTAAATCAGGAGGATAACCAGCCACGTTGCCACGGGTGAGAGTCCGAACAGGCCGGGCAGTTTGAGCGGCCAGTATGCGCCGATTATCACGGTGACATACATCAGAACCACGGCTATCAGCGAGATCACGTTCAGGTTGCCGCCCCGTCGATAAATCATGTAACCTGCCCAGATGGCGATGGGAATTTCCATCCACACCGGGAAGACCGATTGAGGGAACATGTTGAACAGGATGCCCATTATCAGGGCGAAGATGGCTATGACGATCCAGAGCTCGAAGAAAATGATGAGCAGGAACAGGTATCTCGTCCTCGAGTTCACGAGGTTGGCCGTGAGTTCTCCGATCGATACGCCTTTGTTGCGCATCGAGGCCACGAGCGAGGCGAAGTCGTGAACGCCGCCAAGGAATATCGGGCCAAGAGCCACCCAGAGAGCAGCGGGCACCCATCCCCAGATCACGGCGATTGCCGGCCCAACGATCGGCCCGAGTCCAGCGATAGATGTGAAGTGGTGTCCGAAAAGCACCTCTTTTTTGGCCGGAACGTAGTCGATCTCATCCCTGAGTTCGTGGGCTGGCGTCTTCCGATTCGGATCGAGCTTGAAAATCTTATGGGCGAGGTATTTACCATAAGTATGGTAGGCCACCAGATAGGCGACAAACACAATCAAGGCAAGCACAAGAGAGTTCATATCTTACCCTCCTTGTTTTCAACACGGGTCCTGCATTATCGAACGGTCAGCCACCTCATCCAATCTCTTGAGCAGGACCTGTTTATTTTCCGCCTCAAGCTGACGTTTCAATTCCAGCGCTCTCCCGGCGAAATCTTCTGCTACCTCCACC
>JAMOPK010000092.1 GCA_027064565.1 Caldifarciminota bacterium
ACAAATCCATCGATAGTAGCGGATTCCCGGGGTGGAGTTCACATCGTTGGGGAAGTAAGCGGAGGAGAGATTAAGTATATTTACCGTTCACCTTCAGGGGAATGGAGCCAGCCGGTTAATGTATCCAACACCAGATATCGTTCATTGTTTCCAGACATCACTATAGCCCCTGATGGCAAAATATGGGTATTCTGGACAGAGGTTGACCACGCTGGAGGTGGGATGTCCACACCTTATTACTCAATCTGGGATGGAGAAAAATGGACACCGCCGGATACGGTTCCGTTTCACGGCGAAGTGTGCAACAACAACATCTTATTCTCACATGAAACTCCAGTATATGTATTTACGGACTGCAGCTGGGGAGGGGATGTAAAGGCCTATGAGCTGACCGGCGGGAGATGGGAGGAGTTTGCAACAATGGGAACGGATTCCGGCGCTTCACTTGCTACTGATGCGACAGTCGATGGAGTTGGAAGGATACATGTAGTTTGGGGTGAATGGGAACATATGCCCACAGGCAAGTGGGAAATTTATTATGAGGTCATTTTGCCTTAGCCCATTTCCTTTCCTTGACACAAATTGAACGCCTTAATATACTATGCCCCAAAATAAAAACTGGAGGATCAAAAAGATATGACGATGCTCAAGTTCCGCAAAAATATTAAGTTCTTTTTCTGGATTGTTGCTGCCTCATTCATCCTGTGGATATTCGTTCGACTCGGCGCCAACATCGTGGGACATCGGGCGAGAAAACCATGGGAACGCGGGATCATCGCTGAGATCAACGGTCAGGAAATCCCTTACAACGTCTTCAATCGGCGTTACTCCAGAGCCGTTCAGGACACGATAAACGCAAAGGGCAGAAACCTTACGCCGAACGAGGAGAACGCCATCGAGGAGGATGTCTGGCAGAAGATGCTTGAGGACGTGGCATGGGATAATGTTTTGAGGCAAAGGCATCTCAGTCTTGACGACGAGACCGTCGTTCAGTTGCTTGAACTGTCGCCTCCGCGGGAAATCAGGAACCTCGAATATTTCAAGGATTCCACCACCGGTCAGTTCGATTATCAGAAATACAGGCAGGCCCTCAGCGATCCCAGAAACGTCCAGTTTTTCATCCCGTTTGAAATGCAATATCGCAAAGAGGTTCCAAGAGAGATCATGCGCATTGATGCCTATAACGCTGTGAGCATTTCCGACACCGAGGCATGGTATGACTACAAAAAGCGGAACGAGAAGGTCAAAGTCGAGTATGTTGCCATCAGCGTCCCGGATTCCCTGATCAAATATACCGAGGATGACCTGAAAAAGTTTTACGAGGAAAACAAAGATTCCTTTGAGATAAAGAATTCCGTTAACCTTGCTTTCGTGACCATCCCGAAACTGCCGTCACATGACGACACGGTCTCCGCAAGGGAAAGGCTTGAGGTTGTCCTTGACCAGATAAACGACCTCCACATGCCGTTTGACTCCCTTGCAAGGGAATACTCTGAGGATGATCTCTCCCGCGACAAAGGCGGCGACCTTGGCTGGGTCTTCCCTTCGAGGAACAACCCTGCGTTCAATAAGTTCTTCCAGCTTTATGAGGCCCTGAAGGACTCGGAGCCCGGAAAAATTTACGGCCCGATTCTCACAAACGTCGGCTGGCATCTTGCTGAACTGGTCGAAAAATCAGGCGATTCGCTCCATATAAAGCACATCCTTGTCCACATAGTGCCGAGTGCGCAGACCATCCAGTCGGCCCACGAGAAAGCGCTTGAGCTGCAGAAACTGGCCGAGGACGTCGGTCTGGATTCAGCCGCCGCTCAGATGGGGCTTAAAGTTCGTGAAACCGGCGAATTTGATCTCAACAGGGAGTTCATCCCGTATTTCGGAAAGGATAAGCAGCTTCAGGAAGTATTGAAGAAGTCCAAGAAGGGCGAGGTTCTCCCCGTGGTGAGGAAACCGCGCTTTTATCTCGTGGCACAGGTCAAGGATCGCAAGCGCCATTATGTCCCGCCGTTCGATGAGGTTAAGCAGAAAGTCGAAATCCTGTATAAACGCGTTCAGAAAAGGAAACTCGCCGAAGAATATGCTCAGAAAATCAAGAAGGAGCTGGAATCTGGCAAGAGTTTCGAGCAGATCGTGAGCGAGTATCCGCAGCTCACGATAAAACACGATACAACCGGCTATTTTGCGAGGACACAAGGCACTCCCGGACTGCCTTACATGAGCAAGGTTTACGGCGCCGCTTTCGCTGCTGAGATCGGCAAGGTCGTCGGTCCGATAGTCGTCGGCGATAGGGCTTTCTTCATCAAAGTCCTTGACCGGAAAGAACCTGCCATGCAGGACTTTCAGAGGTTCAGGTCACAGCTGGTCAACCGGCAGAGCAAAATTGAGGCTTCAAAACTCTGGGGCGCCTTTACCAAAGAGATCATCGATTCGCTTAACGTGAAGGATTACAGAAACTACATCCTTTACTGAGCGTAAACTGCATTGATGGAACACAGGGCGGGCATTTGCCCGCCTTTTTTATTATTCGGAGGAGGATGAAATGCAGACAGTCATGTTGATGGCCCTGCTTGGGGCGCTGAATGTGTCACTGGATTTCGATGAAGTCTCTCCGACGCTCGTCTCTAAAGGCGACAGTGTCGGTATTTTTTCAGAGGGGATGCCGATTCCAGCGGAGGGCGGTGTGCCCATGTTGCCGGTCGATGGCGTAACGGTCGCACTGCCGCCCGGCCAGCAGGCAGTGGCGTTGAAGGTCAAAGAGGCGCGCTATTCGACGGTTGCTTCCGGCATCAAAGTCGCTCCTGTCCCGGCCCCTGAGCCAACCGTTCCCCCGGAGATTATGCGGATAACCCCGAAAGCCGTTTCACCCCGTGAGGACATCTACGGCTCCGACAGATTCTATCCCGTTTCTCCGGTCGAACTTGTGACTTCAGGTCACCTCCTTGGCTGGCCGGTGGCGGCTGTGAAGGTCAACCCTTTCCGTTACAACCCGGTTTCGGGCAAGGTTGAGAAGCTTGAACATGTCGAATTTGAGCTTGTTACCGAAAGCGATCCGACATGGAATCCCCGTCCGTTCAGCAGGTTTACTGCAAGGTATGCAGAGAGGTTCATCAAATCGGTCGTCGTGAATCCGGAAATCGTGCACCTGACCGTTTCCGATGACGTCCCGATGGAATACCTGATCCTCGTCCCGGAGGCGTTCAGGGAATACGCCGATTCCATCGCCGTTTTGCAGAGGATGATGGGTTTCAAAGCTGATGTCCGCACTATGGAATGGATTTCCAGTCATTATGCCGGTCGTGACGACGCCGAAAAGCTCAGAAATTACTTAAAAACGGCGGTTGATTCCGGTCTCATGTTCGTGGCGATAGCCGGTGATGAGGGCTACATGCCGGTCAGAGTTGCCTATGCCATGACATCGGCCCACGGTGCCTACCATGAGGACAGCATCAGGGCAGACCTCTACTTTTCTGACCTCGATGGGACATGGGAT
>JAMOPK010000093.1 GCA_027064565.1 Caldifarciminota bacterium
CATTTTGTGCTTGTCCATGCGTCCCGGGATTCCCTCGTGTTCCAGGCCATCGACTTCGATGGGAAGGTTATCGACAGATGGGTCGCAAAAAAGAGGTGAAAAAGCCCGATAAGGGCGGAAAAACGGGCCGTTCAGCCAGACCCCGGCGGGCCTTCGAGATCAGGAAAAAGCCTGAGGAATTCTTCGTTGTGAAGCTTGAGGATATGACCGAGACTGGCCTTGCTGTGGGCAAGCTGAGCGGCCATTTCGTAGTTTTCGTTCAGGGCGGCATCCCCGGCGAAAAGGTCAGGATAAGGTTGACCGAACGCCGCAAGACGCACGGCCTCGGCCACGTCGTCGAGGTCCTCGAAAGCTCGGAAGACAGAATTGACCCCTCCTGCCCCCATTTTCCGGAATGCGGGAGCTGTTCGTGGCAGATGCTGAGGTATTCTGCCCAGCTGAAATTCAAACAGCAGTTCGTGGCAAAAGCTTTCCGGGACAACGGATTGCCGGAGGACAGGATCAACCCGATAGTCGGCATGACCATCCCGTGGTATTTCCGGAATCGGGGCATCTATCCCCTGAAAAGGGTCGGGGATAAGGTCTTCATGGGCTTCTACATGAGGGGCACTCACCGAATCATCGACGTCCGCGAGTGCCCGGTCCAGTATCCCATGCTCGTCAAGGTGGCAAACGGTTTCAGGAAATTGGTTTCTGAGGAGCCGATAAGCATCTACAACGAAGAACGCAACTGGGGCAAGCTCAGGTATTTCATCGTTCGGGGCAGCAAACGGCTGAACGAAATTCT
Source organism: Caldifarciminota bacterium (assembly GCA_027064565.1). Taxonomy (GTDB): domain Bacteria; phylum Hydrothermota; class Hydrothermia; order B15-G9; family B15-G9; genus WGAI01. The sequence continues at coordinate 788 of JAMOPK010000093.1, forward strand.
GGTTGTCCTTGTCACGCGGATGCAGGCGGTGTCCAGGAAGTTCGCTGAGAAAATAGCCGCTCTGGACGAGAGGATCGTTGGCGTGGCCGAGAACATCAATCCGCATAAGACCAATGTGATTTACGGGCTTACAACGCGAAAGGCTCTTGGGCGGGATTACTACATGGAACGGATACTCGATAAGAGCTTCAGGGTCTCGGCACCGTCGTTTTTCCAGACTAACATCGATCAGGCCGAGAAGCTCATCATGGAGATACGGGCGAACATGGGCCGAAAATACCGGCTACTTGTCGATGCCTACAGCGGCGTCGGACTGTTCTCGATAACCCTTGCCGACATGGCCGAGAAAGTGGTCGGTGTTGAGGAATCCATCTCGTCGCACACCGATTCGCTGGCCAACAGGGACATCAACGACCAGATGAACGTGGAATTCGTGCGCGGCAGGGCAGAGGACTACCTTGAGACCTCGAATCCCGACGTGGTCATCGTTGACCCGCCTCGCAAAGGGCTGGGGGACAGGGGATTGAGTTCCGTGCTGGCCGCCTCGCCTGAAGTGCTGTTTTACATCTCCTGCAACCCGTTTTCCTTCGCACGCGATGCCTCAGTGCTGATCAAAAACGGCTACCAACTCGTCTTTGCCACGCCTTATGACTTTTTCCCGCAGACCCATCACGTCGAGCTGCTGTCGAAATTCGTTAAGGCAGGGCGTCAGTAATTCCGCTCGCCGAATATCCCGCGCCCAACCCTGATCATTGTGGAGCCTTCCTCAATGGCCCATTCGAAGTCCTCGGTCATGCCCATGGAGAGGATCGGGAGGTCGATTCCGAACTCCTTTTCAAGCCTGTCCCTGAGGATTCTGAGCTGTCTGAAGGCCTCCCTTGAGCGTTCCGGACCCGGCGGATAAGGCCCGACGGTCATCAGGCCAATCGGCTGAAGCACGCCGCTTTCGAGGGCGGCTTTGAGGACAGCTGAGGCATCTTCGGGCTGAGTGCCATGCTTCTGGGGTTCGCCGGAGGTGTTCACCTCGATGAGGCAGCGCAATCTGCCTTCCCTGATCCGTTTTGAAAGCTCCTCGATGAGAGGTATCCGATCGATCGACTGAATGACGCTGAAGAGTTTTATCGCTTTTTTGACTTTATTTCGCTGGAGATAGCCGATCATGTGCCACTCCACATCCGCATCGATGAGAGGGATTTTCTTTTCGGCCTCCTGAACGCGGTTCTCGCCCAGCACGGTCAGGCCGGCCCGGATGCCCTCGATGATCCTTTCGATGTCGATTCCCTTCGTAACGCCAAGGATGGTGATTTCGTCGGGATCGCGTCCCGCGCGCCTCGCCACATCGTAAACCCTGTTGCGTAACCTCTCCAGATTCCTTGCCACTTCGCCCATCACGCACCTCCGTTTTTAGGGTTGGAATGATAAATCCGGGCCGGGACGATAAAAAGTGGTTCGGGCATTTCCGTCGGGACAATCGGGATGCCTGACCTGTGGGTTCCAATCTACACGATGAGCCGAAAAGAAGCGAATCAGGGGCAGGGCCGGCCGTCATCCAATCCGCCCAGTTGACCGCAGGGCCTGAGATTGATGGGTCAATTCCGGGGCGACATGTTTCGGGGAAGGCAGGAGCCGACCCATTCTCAACTTTTCTGGACGATGATTCCACAAAAGTTGAACTATTGTGGAGTGTGAGGTAAAATTGGTGCGCTATGATCGAAATTGAGGCCATAAGGGAAAAACATCTCATTCACAGGGAACTGCTTGATGAGCTTGACTCGTGGATCGAGCGGCGCGAAGCGGTGGTTATCTTGGGAGCCAGACGCGTGGGCAAGACTTCCCTGCTTTTGCTTCTGGCACAAAGACTTCTGGAATCCGGAGGCGATGTCTTCTATTTTGACATGGAGGACCCGGATGATAGAGACATCCTCAATGCCGGGCCAAAGGCCCTTAAACGGTTCATTGGTGGGCACGGTGTGGTGATGATAGACGAGTTTCATTTTATGGATGACCCGTTCAATTTTGTTAAACTGACGGTGGATTACCATCCGGAAATCAAGCTGTTTTTGGCAGGATCATCCAGCACGGCTGTGCTACGTGGTTTCAGGGACTCCATGATAGGGCGAATCGTCGAATTTGAGCTTTATCCTTTGAGTTTCAGGGAATTTTTGAGATTCAGAGGTGAAACCCGATATTTGAATATGCTGCCCGACATCGATGTGAAGGAGCCGATCCTGCCGGAGTTCCGCATCCCTGAGCGCGTTATAGAGCTTTATTCGGAGTATCTGGTCTATGGCGGGTTTCCGGAAGTGGTGCTTTCGGAAAAAAGCGAGGTCAAATCGAAACTTCTGAGCCAGATTTTCAGGATATACTCCGTTCGAGACCTGAAACTGTTGCTATCAGGGCGGGACGCTGCTACTTTCGAGAAGGTTTTTCTTTCGCTCACAGGCACAGTCGGGGGTCTTCTGAACCTTACCGAAATAGCCCGCGACGTCGGGATAAGCGTGAAAACCGTCAGGAGCTATGTCCAGCTGTTAGAAGCGCTTTTCCTCGTGAAGAGGTTACATCCTTTGGGAGTGAATCCCCGGACAGAGATAAAGAAATCGCCCAAAGTTTACATCGTTGACACAGGGCTTTTGAGCTGGGGGCTTGGCAACTTTTCTTCAATCCATCGACGTCCGAAAGAGGCAGGTGTTT
>JAMOPK010000094.1 GCA_027064565.1 Caldifarciminota bacterium
CAGGAAGCCACTGACGAGAAGGGTAAGAAGCTGCGTCTGAGATACGTTTATGAGATAAAATCGGTCAGGGAATTTCAGATACCGGAACTTGACGATGAGCTGGCTCAGGATCTGGGATATGAGTCTGTGGAGGACATGCGGCAGAAGGTGCGCGAGGAGTTAGAGCGCCGGGCGCATGAGGATTCGGAATCGGATGTGGAGACCGAGATCGCCCTTAAAATTCACGAAATAGCCGGGTTCGATGTCCCTCAGTTCCTTGTAGACAGGAACAGGCAGTTCATCAGGGAGCGGATGTTTGGGATTCGGGAAGGCGAAGAGGGAGAACTCAAGGAGCTGATAGACCGGGTTGCCACCGACATCGCCATCAAAGAGACCGTGATTTACAACGTTATGGAGGAGCTTGATCCTGAGGTGACGGAAGAGGAGATCGAGAAGGAACTGGAGGAGATCGCCCGGTCAAACAACCTTGACAGAGAGCTTTACGTTCAGGAGTTAAAGAAACGCGGTAAATACGAAGAGGTTATCGAGGACATAAAAGAGAAAATAAGGCGCCGCAAGGCATGGGATTATCTCAAGAGCGGCGTCAGCATGGAGGTGGTTGTAGAGTGAAAGCACAATATGTGCCTTATGTGATCGAACAGACAGCGAGAGGAGAACGGGTGTTTGACATCTATTCCCGACTCCTCAAGGACAGGATCGTATTCATAGGCAGTCCAATAGACGATCATGTGGCCAACCTCGTGATCGCTCAGCTTCTGTTCCTTGAGGCTGAGGATCCCGAGAAGGACATTTACCTTTACATAAATTCGCCCGGCGGCGTCATTTCGTCCGGCCTTGCGATTTACGACACCATGCAATACGTCAAGCCGGACGTGACAACGATCTGCGTCGGGATGGCGGCCTCGATGGCTGCCGTGCTGCTTGCTGCCGGGACGAAGGGCAAAAGGTTCGCCCTGCCCCACTCGCGCATCATGATCCATCAGCCGATGGGCGGAGTTGAGGGGCAGGCCATCGACATCGCGATACACGCACGTGAGATTATGCGGATGCGCCAGATCATCAACGAGATACTCTCGAAGCACACCGGTCAGCCGGTTGAAAAGATCGAAAAAGACACGGACAGAAACTTTTTCATGTCGGCCGAGGAGGCCAAAAAATACGGCCTGATCGACGATGTCATAATGTCCCGCAAGGAGTTGAAAGGACATGGCAACGAAGGACACAAGTAAGAAAGGCAAAAGGAAAGCCGAACGCAGATGCTCGTTTTGCGGCCGTCCCGAATCCGTCACCGGGAAACTGATAGCCGGTGCAGATGCCTACATCTGTGCGGATTGCGTCAGGCTGGCTTATGAAATCCTGATGGAGGACGAAAAGCGCGAGACCGAAAGCAGGCTCGTGGCGCCGCCTCCGCCGGAAACCATCAAGGCTTACCTCGACAAATACGTCATCGGGCAGGAATACGCCAAAAAAGTGCTGTCCGTTGCGGTTTACAACCACTACAAGCGGTTGCAGTTCCCTTATGAGAACGACATCGAATTCGAGAAGTCCAACGTGATACTTATCGGCCCCACAGGCACCGGCAAGACTTTGCTGGCGAAAACTCTGGCGAGGTTCCTTGATGTGCCGTTCACGATTTACGACGCCACACCGCTGACCGAGGCTGGATACGTGGGCGAAGATGTCGAGAACATCCTTGCCCGCCTGCTTCAGGTTACCGATTACGACGTCGAGAGAGCGGAGCATGGTATCGTCTATCTCGATGAGATCGACAAACTTGCGCGCAAGTCCGAATCCACGTCTATCACCCGCGATGTGTCCGGTGAGGGCGTCCAGCAGGCACTTTTGAAGATCATCGAGGGCACCATCGCCAACGTCCCGCCTGAAGGCGGAAGGAAGCATCCGGAGCAGCCGTTCATTCAGGTGGACACAAGCAACATCCTGTTCATCTTCGGCGGGACTTTTGATGGGATTCAGGAGATCATCAGGGAAAGGCTCAGGAAGGGCAGAGGAATGGGGTTTAACACCGAGCTAAACGACCCGCGTGAGATACCGGACGACGAAATTTTGATGTATATCGAGCCTGAAGACCTTGTCAAATACGGGCTTATTCCCGAACTCGTGGGCAGGGTCCCTGTGATAGCGCCCCTCCATCCGTTAAATGAGGAACACCTTGTCAGGATATTGACAGAGCCTCGCAACTCGGTCCTTCGCCAATTCGAGAAATACTTTGAGATGGAAGGCGTAAGGCTTGTGGTCACGGAAGACGCCCTTCACGCCATCGCTGAGATCGCTATCAAACGAAAGACCGGCGCCAGAGGCCTCAGGGCTATCCTTGAGTCCGCATTGTTAGAGACCATGTTCAAACTGCCGTCGATGAAGGATGTGGTGGAGGTCGTCGTGACGTCCGATACCATCGAGAAAGGCACCGAACCCCATCTGGTAACCGTCAAAGAAATTAGAAAAAGGAGAAGGGCGAGACCATGAGTATTCTCGGCAGAAAAAACAGGAATCCAGACAGCGAAAAAGAGTCAGAGGAGAGGTTGGTTCTTCCGGTCATCCCCATGCGGGATGTCGTGATTTTCCCTAACTCCGCATTGCCGATTTTCATCGCGCGCCCGTTCTCGCTCAGGGCAGCCAGAGCCGCCCTCTCACTTGATGGCAGGGCCGTGTTCGTCACCCAGCTCGATGCGTCCATCGAGCGGCCGGAAGAAGGCGATGTCGCATCCTACGGCGTCGTGGGTCGGTTCCTTCAGCATGTGAATCCCCCGGATGGCAGCATAAGGGCCATCGTGCAAGGGCTTTACAGGGTGAAGATTGAGAAGTTCTACTACAACGAGAAAAACGAATATTACGAGGCGGTTGTTACGCCTGCGCCCGTTAAGGTCGAGCATTCGAGCGACGAGAACAAGCTGGTGCGCATAGCGCTGGAGTATTTCCGCAGTTACCTCCAGATTTCCCAGTCCAACATCCCGGACGAGGTCGTTGAGCTGATAAACGCAAGGGTTTTCCCCGATCCCTACATGTTCGTGACCACCTTCGCTCCCTACATCCCGGCATCCACCGAGGAAAAACTTGAAATTCTCGCCATGCCGACCGTGATGGACATGCTCCACAAGATCATCCAGATACTGATCCGCGAACAGGAGTTCAGAAAACTGAAGATGGAAATCGAGAAGCGCGTGCGGGACGAGGTCAACAAGAGCCAGCGTCAGTATTTCCTTCAGCAGGAGCTCAAGGAGATCCAGAAGGAGCTGGGCTACGAGGAAGAGGACGAGTTCTCGGTTATCGAGGAGAAAATCAAGAAGGCCGGGATGCCGCCTGAGGTTGAGGAACGTGCCATCTCAGAACTCAAGAAACTGCGCCGAATCCCGCCCATGTCGCCGGAGGCAACGGTTATCCGTAACTATCTCGACTGGCTTGTCAGCCTGCCGTGGAGCAAACGGAGCGAGGA
>JAMOPK010000095.1 GCA_027064565.1 Caldifarciminota bacterium
GTTTGGTGTGTCCCCGCTTATGGGGCAGGAGAGATATAAATCCGGCAGGGTTGATGTGCCTGACCTCGGCCCATCCGCTTATCAGCTTGTGACTTTCAATATGACCACTGAAAAGGGGCAGATGGGTGCACCGATGACTCTGAGATTCAAAGACGCTCAGGGAAACATCCTTTTTGAGACCGACGTCGGCAAAAAGGAGAGTCCAGTCGTCAGGATCAGTGTGAGCATGAAATTGTTTGACGTTGATACCACAATGATAACGGTGTTCCCGGAACTGGTGATCGGAGATGAAGTTGTGACTCTGGAACATCCGGCACATTTCCCGGCGGGGATGTTCGAGAGCATGAGGAAACTGCAGAAATCGGCAGTGAAGTCATCGATAGAAATCGACAAAAACTGAGGAGAAGAGACAGACCTGAGAGCAATCTGGTATGGCGATTTGACGGCCGGGGGACGGCCGTTCCACCTGATGTTTGGGTCTGTTCCATTTACTACTTTTTGACTACTCCATCAGGGATTAAGCCAGAAACTTGTGGGTCGGGCGTCATTATGGGTCGGGCGTCCTTGTGGGTTGGGCGTCCTTGTGGGTCGGGCGTCTCGCCCGACATTGTTGTCTTCCTAAAGGAACTCAAGAAGCATTTTCAAAAATTTCTACATCACAAACAAAACGGCAAATAGCCAATTTGAGGTTGACGAATTGGAGGAAGCATTACACAATTTTTAGGGTAAGTCTCACTAAAGGAGGCTCTAAAAAGAAACCTATCTACTATCTTCAGCTCGTCTACTCTTACAGAGATAAAAATGGTAAACCGAGACAAAAAGTCCTCTGCACACTCGGACGCGAAGATGAATTCATCAACTCCGATATGCCCGAAAAAAAAACTCGCTAAAAGGTTCGCTGCACTCAAAAACACTCTGATAATCATTGACAAAGTCGCTTTACACAAAGGAAAATCATTCAGGCGGGATGTACGAGAAGCTGCCGCCCGATAGCCCATCAGTTGATGGATGAGTGGACTGCAGCAATGAATTCACGAGAAAAATCTGGCCAATGTATCGAATTTATGTTTCACTATAAGCCACACTGCCAGAGGTCCAATGATGGTTATCCCCACCCTGACCTGCCATGACAGTTCAGGGAAGGCCTGGATCATCTCAAATATGGCGAATATGCCGAAAAATACAGCCAGCACCCTTGCAGCCCGGTTCTCCTCTATGTCCACTCTTGCCCTCAGGCTTGAGAGAGCGAACGCTGCCTGTTGACGGGTAATTTCCAGCATGTTGTAATCCTTCTCCATCTGTTCAACTATAAGTTTCAGTCTCTCGCCGATTTTTCTCCCAAATTCCTTATCCTCGATTGGGTGATCCTCGCTTATAAGTTCGAGGTTCCTCAGTGCTATTTTGCCGACTGTTATAAACTCCTGAACCTGACTGATATATTCGATAAATTTCTTTTGCTCTTCAAAAATGTCAATGACAATATCTTCCAGCTCTTTCAATGACAGGGAGTAACGAAACAACTGCCTTCTCTTTCTCCCACCCGGGCGACGATTTCCGGGCTTTTTGCTTTTAGGACCCTCCGCAAGCCATTTAAGGAGGTTATCAAGCTCTCTCTCACGTTCAAACACTATGTGCTTCAGTCTTTTCTCATAAATCTCACGGATGTAAAAGAGCCTGATAGCAGTCAGAAGGGTATCCATGAGCCTGCTGTATATGAGAACCAATTGCTGTTCTTCTGTTAGTATTCCGCGAGGTATTAACACCACTATCACCGCTTTTTCAGGAGAATCAAGAAAAGCAAGGAAAAAGCCCTCTTTTTTCAACGTTATTAGATTCTCGGACATGAGCAAGCTATCCTCTATAACCTGCTGTGACTTTATAAACTCAGCGGAAATTTCCCTCAGAGTTCTTTCGTCCAGATTCTCAAAATCATCTGAAGATAGCTCCGCATAAAGGATGTAGCCGTCGCCAACAAACGCTCCAAGTTCCGGTAGATCATCTATTTGGGGCATGGGAACCGGTTTTAAGCTTTCAACTCCGATATCCCGTTCCTTCTGACTTTCCACTGATAGAGGGATAGAAACCTCACCTTTCTGGGTGACGTAAAAATAGAAATAGAACATGTCCAATTGCATGTGAGCATCCATTTCTAAAACTATCCTGTCCTGTGCCGTTTCTTTTTCCGTTTCGGGCAATTTCATAAGCACACGCTGTCTAATCTGCCTGACTATGAATTCCTCTTCTTTTATCTCCTTTATCCTATTTTTATCGATTCTGTATTCAGGCAGTTCCTTTCCGGTTTGTGTCCTGTAAAAATCCCTGAGTATCTGGACCGTTTTGTTGAAATGCTTTACAAAAGCGTTCAGGAATTCGGTCTTTGTTCCCGGATTTTTGGGAGTGGATTGAAGCCACTGAAAAACCCTGTAAACACTTGGATCGTGAAGTTTTATTGTTTTAAGTTGGGGTGTTTCACTCATTTGCGCCTCCCCTTATTCTTGATCAGTCTGTTAATCCGATTGGCAATCAACCTCTTGGTCTCTTTATCAGGCAATTTAGATGAAGGGACAGGCGCTTTGTAAACTTTGTTATACTCTATCCCCCATGTGTCAAATAATTTTTCAAATTCGAACGTTATCTCGACATAAGTGGATCCGGGGTCTTTAATTTTTCTTATGAGATTCCTCACATCCTGCAAAAATTCCTCCCACTTTCCGGTTTTGCTCAGTTTTTTATGTAATTCCGACCACTGTCTTTCGAGTTTTTCCAGGAACTCCTCAATTCTTCTATCAAGCATCATTCACCTCCTGTGTTTTATTTCAAAGAACGGGAAATCCTGAAGTTTGTTCGGAATTGAGAAAACGGGATTTTGATTAAGGAATGTATTGGAGACAATTCGACCCGTGAACCTGTCCCACACACGGATGGTCTTGTCTTCTGAGGCAGTGATGATAAACTTACCATCCGGCGTGTAGGCTGTGCCTCTGATGACTCCTGTGTGGCCATCCGGGTCGATGACCGGAAAAAACCTGTCGTCTTCCATTCTACGTCCTTCCCTCCGAATTATGTTGCCTCCAGATTATACAAATCGCTTTTCGGCGAATCAAATTGGGTGCATCGTCTTCAAGGCCAATGTCCTGTGAGTTATTAACCTGAGGTTGTTGGGGTTGACCGTTTAGCCCGTGGCCGGGTCCCGCAGACCCACAAACCGGGTCCCTGCCATTAAAATAGAGGCCTGAAATCCGAGTCTGGAGGTAAGATATGGCAAAAACCGCATACATGTTTCCCGGTCAGGGTTCCCAGAAGGTTGGGATGGGACGCACAGCGTTTGAGAGAAGCAGGGGCGCAAGGGAGCTGTTCCAGCGGGCGAGCGAGATTCTCGGCTTCGATGTGGCAAAATTGTGTTTTGAAGGCCCTGAGGAGCAACTCAACGACACCCGATACACTCAGC
>JAMOPK010000096.1 GCA_027064565.1 Caldifarciminota bacterium
TTTAAATTGGTTGCCTCAGTGGTTCTTGTGATCTTCACGATTGTGGCGTTTATCGGAGCTGACCTTGCCGTCAAGGTTCAGATCGGCATCTTCGCTTCGCTCATCCTTGGAGTCCTGTCTTTTTTCTTCACCCCGCAATGGAAGCCTCTATCTATCAACCTCGTGCCCCATTACCTGCCCGGTGAGAACTTCTGGAGCGTCTTTGCGATATTCTTCCCGGCCGTGACAGGCGTTACAGCCGGCGTGAGCATGTCCGGTGAGCTCAAAGACCCATCGAAAAACATCCCTCGCGGCACCCTGATGGCTCTGGCCGTGAGTTACATAATTTATGTGTTGGTTGCGGTGAAATTGACTGCCATTGCACCCTACACCACGCTTGTTGCTGATAACCTGATTATGATGAAAAAGGCGCTGGTGCCCGCACTCGTCTATCTTGGCATCTGGATGGCCACAATTTCGTCGGCTCTAACGTTCATCGTGGGAGCGCCGAGGACCTTGCAGGCTCTGGCGTGGGACAGGGTGGTGCCCCGGTTCCTTGCGGCCACACTCGGCTCGAAGAAAAACGAGCCGCGCGCCGGGATCATCGTGACCTTCCTGATAGCGGAAACTTTTATCATGCTGGGCAACCTGAACATGGTGGCCACGATCATCACCATGTTCTTCCTGACAACTTACGGCATGACCAACCTCGCCGCGGGACTGTCCGATCTGATCGGCAATCCGAGCTACAGGCCGAGGTTCAGGGTGCACTGGGCGATATCCTTCTACGGTGTGATCGGCTCCTACATCGTGATGTTCCTGATCAGCCCGGGTTACACTATTATCGCCACAATGATTCTGCTGATGATCTACCTCGTGCTCCAGCACAGACACCTCAACCAGACGTGGGGTGACATCCGGAGCGGCATCTGGCTGAGCCTCGCCCGATTCGCGCTGTTGAAGTTGGAAAATTATGAGCTCGATCCCACAAACTGGCGGCCCAACATCATGGTGTTCAGCGGCGGGCCGGGCGAAAGGCCACATCTCGTGAAATTAGCCCGATGGCTGAGCCGCGGGAACGGTATAGTGACGCTGTTTAACCTGATCGTCGGTGACATCGAGGAGCTTGCCCCTGAACGCGAAAGACGGCTAAGGGAGCTCCGGGAATACATCAGGGAGCACCGCTGGGCCATTTTCCCTGAAGTTGAAATTGCGAGAACCGCGGAGGACGGATTCACCACCATCGTGCAGGCACATGGAATCGGCAAACTTTCATCCGACGTTGCACTTTTCGGCTGGGGTTCGAATTTCGAGAAAAAGGTCGAACTTGCCCGCATCATAAGGAAACTGATTTACCTCAAAAAGGACATCCTTGCCCTGAAATACCATCCCGAGCGCGGGTTCGGCAACAGGATGACCATCGACATCTGGTGGCGCGGTAGGGGTGGCAACGCCTCCCTGATGGTGCTGCTGGCCCACATCATCAAGCTCAATCCCGAATGGCAAAATGCCCACATCAGGATAATTGAAGTAGTTGGCGATGAATCTCTTAAGGAGCCATCGGAGACCCGGATAAGAGAGCTTATGGAGGGTGCCCGGATCGATGCCGAGCCGGTTGTGCTCGTTAAAGAAAATCCCACCGATCGGATAATCGACATCCTGTCGGAATTTTCAAGCATATCCGACCTGACGATAATGGGGATGGGCGTGCCGCGCAGAGGCGAGGAGGAGCAGTTTGTTTCGAGGATGGATTCCCTGATTGCACCGCTTGGGACGGTCCTTCTGGTCAGAAGCCTGAACGTGAAAGACCTGCTGACGTGACCGGGGATCGAGGGGACAGTAGCAACAGGCAATTCTTCAAGGAATTAGTGAAAATAAATGACCTTCACCATTTCCACACCTGTCCGGAGTGGCAGCACAAACGCAACGGATAGCTAATTGTTGCAGGCAACCTTCGATGGAACAGCTATCCCTGGCCGTTACGGCTTCAGGCAAGGATGAACCTTGACACCACTTGCTCAGGCATCGACCTGCAAAGGCATTCAGTGCTCGTATGTGCCGCTGTAAATGTAACGGCCCGGTTTCAGCTTGATCCATTTTTTCTGGTCAACCCCTATGACGTTGCCGCACACCGGGCACCTCACGAGTTCGCCGTCTCGAACCGAGTAATCTGCGACTATCCTGTCCTTCCAGCAGTGCCACAGTTTGCCTTTTCCGAATTTCCTGTATTTGAAAATCTTTGTCTTGCACTTAGCGCATTTTACCGTGATCATGGCAAAAAGTATGCGGGGCCATCGGCCCCGCGAAAAGACGGAAAGGAGAAACCCGTTTCGAGGCTCCTCATTATTTCACAAAAAGGCATAAATGTAATGTGACATGGAGGGTGTTCGAAAATTGAATTTTTTAATAAAAATTGGCTAAAATACTGCCTCCAGTCGCCCCCATTGATTGCATCTCCAGATTCCCTCGAAACCATCTCTTAAACTTATCATGAAATAGTTTTTTAATAAAAAATGCAAAAAATTAAGAATATCCACCATCACATAGATATTCCAAACTATCACTCGGGCTAACGCCTCCTTCCTCGCCATATCCTCTCGCTTCGCATAGATATGACTACCAAGCTTCGATTTTACCGTCCCGAAAAAGCTCTCTACTAAATAACGATTTTTATACTTGCTATCTTTGGATTCCACATTGCTTTTGCTAATTTCCCTCAACTCATTCCTTACCTCGTGCCTCCAACTCTCTCGAACCTTTATCTCTGGAACTAAACCCATCTCCATAACTCTTTCTATGACTCGAATGCTGTCATATCCCTTATCAGCAACAAACGGAATATCAGTTGCTTGCACACCTAATATCTGCTCTAATTGCAAAAGCGCATCCATAACCATTCGCACCTCACTCGCATAGGCCCCTCCGTCCTTTAGACCCAATAAAATTCTCTTCCTGCCGCGCTTCAATACCCCGATAATAGCACATACCTTCACATGAGAACGGATATGCCTTACCTCTTCCCCTCTATGAAACTTCATTGGATAAAGGTCATTATAGCTGAAGCCTGTGCCATCGGCTATGATAAAGTCGATCTGGTCAGGTAACTTTGAAAGCATCCATTTTACAAAAAACTTGTGAAATTCTATGATCAGAGAAGTGGGCATCTTTTTCAAGCGGTAATGAGAAGTAGAAAGAGCAGGGAGAGATTTGAGCTTCAATTCATTTTTGATGGCCTGAAGGGTTTCTCTGTAGCTGTAGCCGTAGATCTGCCTTACCAGAAGCATTGTCAGAAAGAGGGCATCGGAGTAGAATTGAGGACGACCTTTCTTGTGGATATTCTGGAACCGTTTGCGCCTCAATGATGAGGCAAATTTCTTTGTCAATCTATAGACAAAGGTTATTGTGATTTTTGTTCTAATCATAGTGGGGAAGGTTAAAGCCTTCCCCTTCAATTG
>JAMOPK010000097.1 GCA_027064565.1 Caldifarciminota bacterium
GCCTTTGTTTCCATCCATCACAACGCCAATGCAAGGAGGGACGCATCGGTTAACAGGACTGAAATCTACTGCGTTTTTGAGATGGATTCTCCCTCGTTTGACCTCGGTTACCTCCTTTTTTCCAGCTTTCAGAAACATTTAGGGTTGCCCACGGTGCCGCCGTTGCCCACAAGATACAGGGTTTTGAAGGGGAACGTCCCTGTTTCGGTGCTTGGCGAAGCGTCTTACATAACCAATCCCGAAGAGGAAAAGAAACTCGCCACCGAGGAATACAGGCGTCAGGAAGCGCTCGCCTACTTTGAGGCGCTCAATGAGTATTTCAATCGGGGCGTTCCGGTCATAGAAGACCTCAAGCTTGACGTCTCCAGAGGGATTTTGACCGCCAGAATGGTCGATAGGGAGGGGCCGGGCATCGATTTTTCGACGGTATCCCTCAAACTGGACGGCAAGCCACTGGATTTTGAGATTGACGGTGAGAATTCCATCAGGGCCACGCTCCCGGAGATCCTGCCAAACGGTGAGCACGTCATCGAACTGCGTGCCCGCAACAGGAACGGCAACGTCACGCCCGCAATGGTGCGCAGGTTCAGCGTCAAACGTCACGCAGTGTCATTCGCCGTCACACCCTACCCTGAGAACGCCAGAAACCCTGTGATGGTGACCATCAGGCTTGTGGACTCCTACGGAATGCCCATAGCGGAGGGCGAGCGGGTCATCATGAAGGTTCCGTCCGGGAAAATCCTTGCTATCCAGCCTCACGCCGACAGCGACGGACGGGTCAGAGCGGTCATCCATTTCGGAGAGGCCGGCGGCAGGATCGAGCTTAAGGTGCGTGATTTTGAGGGCGTCGGCATGGTCGAAGCCGTCACCCGCAAGAAAAGCCCTTACCTCGTCGGGAAATTGGTTGACATTAACGACAGGCCGATCGAAGATGCCACCGTGTTTGTGAAAAACAGGCGGTATGTGACCGTCCTCGGCGGCTACTTTCTCCTCCCGCTCCCCGTCAACGGACCGTGGGAGATAACTTTCAGGAAACGCGGCTATTATCCGATAACCGTTGAGGTTAACGAATCGGATCTTGAGAGAGAGGATTTCGTGGTTCGCATGCGGCCGATTTACGGCGGAGTCCTGGTTGACCGCAGGATAATCGTAGATCCGGCGATAGGCGGAGTCGTTCGCGGCAGAGAACTTTTGCCGGGGCTGACCGTTTCGCGGGCCAATTTTTACGTGGCCAGAATCCTTGCAAACATGCTTTACGCGGCTGGAGCGGACGTTATCCTCACCAGACAGGACGATGAAACGACCCTGCATGAGGTTGAGCGGGTGAAAAAGATCGTCGAAAGCGGCGCCGACCTGCTGGTCTCAATCGAACACAGGGATCCTGACCGCTACCTCGAGCCGGGAACCCATTTTTACTACCGTGACAACGAGAGCATGGAGTTCTCCCGCAGGATTGCACGCTACATGAACAAGATTCTCGACGTAGATGTTCCGGCAAGGGAATGGTCATCGTTTCTGATAATCCATCCTCCGATGACGCGCTCGCTGGTGGTGTTCCCAGAGCCTCGAACCGGCAAGATCGAAGATTTTGTCCGTGAGGCCTACGCGCTCCTGCTTGCCGTTGTTGAACATTTCGGCTACAGGCCTCTCAGGTTTTTCGGACTGATTGTCGATGAGAGGGGCGAACCCGTGGTCGGAGCAAGGGTCACGACACAGGAAGGAATCTCGGTTTACACCGACGAGAAAGGCAGATTTTCCCTTCTCCACCTGCATCCTGAACGCCAGAACGTCACGGTCCACTATCAGGGCAAAGAGGTCAGGGTCAAGATCGACCCATCGAAAGGCAAACCTGAGGAGATTGTGCTATGATTTCCGGACCCCGGTTCATCGATAAGTCGGAGGTTGAGGCGGTCGTCAGGCTCCTTGATGCCGCTTTCGATAAGACACCGGCCCGGTATTTCCGCAGGAAGCTTATCGAACCGGATAGCCGCACGGTGGCCATTTTTGATGGTGACGTCCCGGTTTCAACGCTGACGCTTTACGACAGGCAGGTCTGGTATGATGGCTCGAGGCTCAAAATGCTGGGGATCGGCGATGTGGGGACCCATCCGGATTATCGGGGCAAAGGGCTCGCTTCAAAGCTCATGAGATTTGCGGTGGATTACATCAGGGAGCAGGGTTACCCCCTTTCCATCCTCTTTACAGACATCAATTCTTACTACGAAAGGTTTGGTTACACCACGGTCGAGAAACTGTTCACAGTGGTGCCTATCAGCACGCATTCTAAAGGCGATTTCATCCGATTTGAGGGTGCGGAGGCCGTGGTTCCCTATCTGAAGCCCATGCTGGAGCTTTACAACGGGATGGCGTCGAAATGCGACTATTCGATTTTCAGGGATGAGGAGCTGTTTTTGAAGGAATTGAGGTGGTTTTTTGATGACGGAGGCGAAGGGCTGGCGCTCGAGGCCGACGGGAAGCTCACCGCTTACGGCTTTTTCAGGGTGACCGATGACGATGTGGTTTTCTTTGACTTTGCCGGCGATGCAAAGGAACTGACCTCCGGAATTGGTCGGGGAAAAAAGGCCTTCTTTCCGGCCGATCCATCGGTGGTCGGTGTGGATGAGGATGTGACGACTTTCACTGACACCGGGATGATGGTTCTGTGGGTCGATAAATCCCTTCGGAAGGAACATGAGCGCCCATTTTTTGCCCTGCTGGACGGTTTTTAGGTTATACTAACCCCATGCTTTTCCATCTGCTTCTTTCGCTTGTGGCTGTGACTCCAGCGCTCGATTCTGTGGAATCGGCATGGCTGGATACAGCTTTGACCTACCTTAACATCACACGACATGATCTCGAATACCCGAAAATCTGGGTCAGGGATCCCGCCTTTCTCACGACAATCGCCCGAAGGGCGCTTGACCATCCACTTGATGCACCGTCAATGGTGGATTCCATCGAAGAAAATGTCGTTCGGATGCAGGATGACCCCGCCCACCTTACCCGTTTTCCTTGCCGGATTGATGGACGTAAACCCTCGAAAAGCGAAATCCGGCTCCGAACAGACCGGGGACATCCCGGCGCCCGTTCCCGGGAAACTTAGAGGCTCGCTTGTGGACCTCATCGGCGCTCTGGAGTCGGCCAATTCCATCGGCAGCAGGGCATTCGTTCGACTTACGGAGGAAAAGATCGATACCCTCCTCTCGGATGCGGTTTACTGGTGGAGTGACGAGGATGACTCGCTGGACGATACCCTGCGCGGCGCGGGGTATAGGGAAAGATTGTGTAAAATAAATCTTGCACGGAAAAAGGAGGAAAAAAGCATGGAGGGGATAGTAGAGGCAGGGATAGAGATGAGTCCGGAGCGAACGATGGAGGAGCTTGACGAGATAAGGGCGGTAGAGATAAAAACGAATGAGAGGGTGTATATTG
>JAMOPK010000098.1 GCA_027064565.1 Caldifarciminota bacterium
ATCAGATGCCCTCTCGTCGCTGGTCGTGCTCCTCGGAATCCTTTTTGGGATCGATCGCATAGCGGCAATCGTTGTGGTGATACTCGTGGTAAGGGCTGGCTTCGAGCCGCTGATAGATTCGTTAAAAGTGCTGCTCGATGCCTCCATTGAGCCGGAAATCCTGATTAAAGTCAAGGAACTGCTGGAATCCGATCCGAGAGTTGTCAAAGTCAAGTCGCTGAAGGGCAGGAACTCCGGCAGGTTCAGGTTCATCGAAGCGGTGATCGAGCTAAACGTCCAGTCACTTCGGCTTGCACACCGCGTCTCAGAGGAACTGGAGATGAAAATCAGGGCCGCCATCCCCAACGTTGACCAGATATTGATCCACTATGAGCCGCCGGAGAAAAAGGAATGCATTTTTGCTGTCCCTGTCATTTCAAAAGATGGAAAGACTATAAGCGACCATTTCAGCGGTGCCCCGTATTTCCTGATAGTCCGCACAAAGGAGGGCGAAATCGCATCCACCGAGATCATCGAGAACCCTTACGTTGAACTTGAGAGGCACCGCGGGCCTTCCGTGGGCAAATTGCTGGCGGAATACGGCGTAACCTGTGTCATTCTGCGGGAAGAGCCTCCGGGCGGGAGCCGGTTCGTGCTTGAAGGCATGGGCATCGAGATGATCGTGACGTCCCACAATGACCCGATTGAGGCCATCAAGGAGGTGCTGGGACGCCGCCGCAATTGATGTGAGTCAATCCGCCCGCTTCAAAAGCTTCAAGCTTAACATTGAGAAAAACAGGGCGAATATCAGCAGAATGAACGAAAGAGCCGAGGCTGGCCCCAGCTTCAACATCTGGAGTTTTTCAAACAGCAGATAGCCGGTTATTTTTGTGGCCTTTGCAATATGCCCTGCGACCCGAACCGTCGGGCCTCCTCCCGTCATCGCATAGACTTCCGCGAAGCCCGACAATGCCCCCATGAAACCGACGACCGTGAGGAACGCTATGATCGGCTTAACCAGCGGCAGGGTGATGTAATAGGTCTTTTTCCAGCCGGTGGCACCGTCAAGCTCGGCAGCCTCATAAACCTCGCGCGGGATGTTGCCGAACGCTGCGGTAAACAGCACTATGCCGAATCCTATGTTTTTCAAAACGATGGCGAAGGCAATGGATGGAAGGGCAAGGTAGGGGTTCCCCAAAAACCCACCGGCAGGAACCCCTATGCCTATTTTCTCAAGCAGTTGAGGAAGAACGCCGTAAGGCGTCGTGTAAATGAGCGTCCAGACCACTCCAACAACGAACACGTCCAGCACGAAGGGCAGAAAGAACAGGGTTCGATAGAGCCTGTTGACAGGCGAGTCCTTTGAAAGGGCGCTTGCAAGGATCAGCGCAAGGATTATGTTGGACGGAATCAGTAACAGCGCATAGACGAGAGTCAGGCCGAAGGACCACCAGAAATCGAATCCACCAAGCAGCGATGTGTAGTTTTTGAGTCCTACAAACTGCAAACCGCCGAACACATTTGACAGGTCAACGACTCGATGGAAGCTCAGGTAAAGCGCATACAGGAACGGAAAGCCGATAAATACCACGAAAATCACGGTGAACGGCAGGATAAAGAGATAGGGAGTCAGTTTTTCGCCCTTCATATCACCTCACAACAGCGATCTTTTCGAAGTAGCTGTGTGTCCCCATCTTCATCCTGACGATGTAGATACCGGATTTGAGGTTCAGGGGCAGGAAAAGCTGATGATTGCCTCCGTCCATGCGCTCATCTACGGGTCTGCTGACCAGCCTCCCTGACACTGAATACACCTCCACCGTGACATGAGAGGCGGATGGCAATGAGAAATTCAGCGTCAGTCCGTTACGGGTGATGCTCCTGACATGGAAATCGGCAGGAGCGACGATGTCTCCGTTCTCCTCGATCCCCATCAAACTGTTCTGCACCAACTTAGCCGATGTGGCCCTCACGACCGAGGCAGTGGAGTCGGTGTAGTTGTTCAGGTCGTTCGCCTGATCGTCGGCTGGGACGAAGCAGAGGTCATAGACATTCGGGTCCGTCCAGCTGTCGGTGCCGCCACCGCCCTGCCACTGGGACGCTACGGAGTCCACACCGCGCATATTCCCGAAGTCCTGAAGCCCCGAATAGACTACGAAATACATGGAATCGACATCGGTTATCGGATTGGGGGACCATTGAGACACATCAACGCCCACCTCAATGGTGTTGTTCAGAGTGTCGAAAACCACCTCATTTTCCCCACCGACGCTGTCCCATGCAGTATCGTAAACCACTATCTGGTTGTCTTTCAAAAGGATGATGTATTCCCAGAAGATGGTGGAATCGACCTTGAGGGAAGCGTAACCTCCAAGCCACTCCTGGCCGCTTCCGGGGATGTGGTTGAGGTCAATGGCTATGCCGACAAAAGGCATCCACGTGAGATCAAAGTTGTTGATTTTGACGAGGAAATACAGTTTGTTGGCTCCCTGGTCGAACGTATAGCGCCACTCCACCATGTCGGCTTCTGTGCCCAGGAACTGCGAGTCGGTTGGATAGGAGTAAGGCTCAGGGTTGTCCGAAGCGTAAGGAGCATCACCGCCATCGCCAAGGTCGTCGTCAGCGGCGTCGGCCCAGATGGCCTCACCGCCGGAATAGGTGAACTGGTCCTGTGGAGGAGGCGCCCCCACCCAGTCAGATGGGTCACCATCGACGGTTATCGGGTGGGCGTAAGCCACACCGCGAACCATGACAATTGCAAGGATTACAATAACTTTCTTCATTTCATTCCTCCCTGTTTTCAAAGTTTAAGGTTTTGCCTATTTTAGACTTACAGATGCGCCAAAATCAAGTTGCCGAAACGATGGATAGAGGCATTTTTGGATGCAAAAGCTCGGATAAGATAAGTGGAAGCTTCACAATTTGAGTGTGTCCAGATCGATTCACTTACGAAAATCATGACATGATTTTTCTATCTGATTTTTTGAAAAATCAAGCCCCTTGGGGGGTGGCGAAGAAAAGATTTTTGCGGTATTTTTGAGCCTTAAAATTGATAAAAAACAAAAAGGAGGCAGAACTATGAAAAAGTTGTTGGGCGTCATGATGGTATTTGTAATGGCAGCCGCTTTAAATGCACAGCAGGTTATCCCGATCCATGAGATCCAGTCCAACAGGGATTCGACAGGTGCATCCACCTACGAGGGACAGGTTGTGACCACCACAGGAATTGTCACAGCGGTCGGTTTGACCCATCCGCGTGTCTTTTTCCTCGAAGAAGAGGGAGGCGGCCCGTGGAGCGGAATCATGGTGTTCTTCAGATGGGATTCCTCGGTGGTTACGGTCAACCCCGGCGATAGTGTTGTTGTCACAGGTGATGTTTACGAGTATTACGGCAACACGGAGATCAGGATCGCCTCGACAGCAGACATCCAGATTGTAGCCACAGGA
>JAMOPK010000099.1 GCA_027064565.1 Caldifarciminota bacterium
TGCCACTTCACGACCGACCCCATAGCAGTTGCCACATATGCCCGGCCCGATGGCCACGAAAACGTCATCGGGGGACGAGCCGAACCTGTGCGTCATTTTGTGCAATGCCTCAAGGACAATGCCTTTAAGTGAGCCGCGCCACCCGGCGTGGACCACGCCGAAGGCCCGGTTGATCGGATCCATGAAGAAGATCGGATAGCAATCGGCCACTTTGACAGCCAGATACAGATCAGGTCTGCGAGAGAGCAGGCCGTCACCATCTATGTTGCCCTCAACAGGGGCATTGACCTCATAGACTATCGAGCTGTGAACCTGATGCAGGTGTGCGACGGGCGAAATCCCAAGCTCATCCAGCACCTCGCGCCCGTGTTTTCCGCTGAAAACGACCCTGAAGGGCAGTTCTGTCTCAAATTCGAGGTAATTTTTCCCGTTGACCGATTTTATGACCCATTTTCCCCATTTCATCGCCTGTTCCTCAGATCATCCACATCTTTTGCAGGATTTTGGACAGCTTCATCGATGGAACGTTGTATAATCTGGCAACCCTTTGGATGTCCACTTCGCCGTAAATATCCATATAGTAGTCGCACTCAGCGAGAGCAGCCAACAATTTGGGATCCCCCACGAATTTATCCAGCCCTTCGATTTCTATTGTCCAGAATGGGAACCTGAAGAGAAATCTGTCGTAAATCGAAGATGCTCTCAGTAACGCCTGTGTACCCTGCACGGAATAGACTTTCTCCAGCACTTCCTCCACTTTTTTATGCACATCCTCCACCTTTATGCCCGTAAGCTGCGTGAAACGTTCCACCGCAAGGTCGCTCATTATCTGTTTTCTTCTTATTATTCTGGTTTTTGATATTTTGAAGAGGTCGGGGATAAAATCGATGTATCTGATGATATTAATGCCAATCAATTTCTCGATTGTCATATTGACCAGCGTGGCGGCCCAATCAAGATGGTCGTCTGTCGCGAGTTTGTTATCCAGTATAAACCGGAGATATTCGTTATATCCGGGGATCAATAAGTAAAAAGGTATCTCCGCATTCCTGCCTTTTGGAAAAATTTTGACGATCTCGGTATCTGCCAGATAGTTGAACGCCATGTTGGCCGGGGCTACTATCATAATGAAGTCCGGATCGGTATATTTGGAGAAAAATTTATCAAGCTGGCCGCTGACATAGGCTTCGTAAAACCTGTATGTCACCGTCAGGTATCCATCTATGAACTCCTCGAAGTTTTCAGGACGCAACCGGGATGCAGAATTAGTGATATCCTCTATCTCCCGTCCCCAATCGCCATTCCGGCCAAGTAGAATGCCTATCCACACCTTTTTGATCTTGAGCAAGCAGGGAATAATCTCAACTTTATCCTCAGGGAATCCTAATTTGCGGAATAGCGAATCCCGGCCGGCCATGTAATCTTCTATTTCTTTCTCAAGATCGTTCACGAGGCGTTCAATGAACTCGATGTGGCTCTTCTTTTTCAGGAGGGCGACATCCACCGCTAAAACGCTGCTGTAAATGTGAAGGAGACTGATGTCCCTTGTGTATTCAGTGAGATAATTCCCTTCCCGTAACCCTTTAAGTGCCCGCTTCATTCTGTTAATCGATGCCGGGAAATTCCACATTTCGACGTAAGCTTTGGCGAGCGCGGCATCTACCTCAGGCAGTTTGTAAGTCTTCGCCGCCTGTTTGAGGAAGTTAACCACTCCCGGAACATTTTCATGGAGGAGCATATCGGTCATGTAGTCGATGATTTCGAATTTATCAATCATGTCGCGCGCCGAATTCAAAGCGCTTTTTGCGTATTCCCACATCCTTTTCGGCTCTCTCTTGAAGAGGGCCTCCTCAACCCTTTCCAAATATTTTTCCCAGAGCTTTGCCAAAACCACTCACCTCCCGATTGTGAGTCGCCACAACGACCCGCGCTTGACCGGAATAATCCTCTTTGATGGTGTAGTGCCACGATTCAGACTCTAAAAGTTCAGCCACAGCTTCGGCTATCATGGGGGAAATTTCGAAAACGAGATGACTTTCCGCTTTCAGTTTTTTGCCGGAATCACGCAGGAGCTTGCGAATGACCTTCAGGCCATCCTCGCCGCCATCAAGGGCCTCCTCAGGCTCAAATTTCACCTCGACCTGCAGATTGCGCATCTCGTCGGTTTTCACGTAAGGCGGATTGGACACGATCAGGTCGAACTTGCCCTTAACCCCGTCCAGAACATCGGCGAGAAGAAAATCGATGCGGTCGTCAACACCGTGTTTTGCAGCGTTTTTTCGGGCAATAGCAAGGGCCTTTTCCGAGATGTCCGTGGCTACACACCTGACCAGAGGCCTGTTGACCGCGATGGCGACCGCTATGCAACCGCTTCCTGTGCCGACATCAGCACATCGAAATTCCCTGTCTTCAGGGATCAGGCTGAGAGCCTGCTCCACGACCAGCTCGGTCTCAGGGCGGGGGATGAGGACGGATTGATCGACGTAAAAGTCCAGCCCGAAAAACGGCGCTCTGCCGAGGATGTATTGGATTGGGAATCGGGTCTTCAGCCTCAGTTCCACCGCCTTTTCAACCAGCCTCAGCCCATGCTGGAGGTCTCCGTTCAGAGGCACTATGCCGGCCTTTAACTGCCAGAAATCCGTCCGCATCAGATATTCAACCGCAAGTTTAAGTTCATAATCGGGGTTATGTGCCACAGCGCCGAGTTTGTATGTCAGGTCATTCAGTTTCAATCTCAGCGCATCGACATGTCCGAAAGCGGAAATTTTTTCACGTCCTGTTTCCGGATAAGTCATTTTCTGCGTTTTCCATCTCTTCAAGCTTGCGCTTTTCCTCCTCCCGGAGTATCGGTTCAATGATCAAATCGAGATCACCTTCGAGAACGGCCTCAAGGTTGTAGATGGTCAATCCGATTCTGTGATCGGTCACCCTGTTCTGCGGGAAATTGTAAGTTCGAATCTTCTCGCTCCTGTCGCCGGTTCCGATGTAACTGCGTCTGACTTCGCCCAACTCGCGCTCTTTCTCTTTCCTGCGCATGTCGAGGAGTCTCGCCCTGAGTATCCGCATGGCCTTTGCCCGGTTCTTGTGCTGCGACCGCTCATCCTGACAGGTGACAACGATACCGGTTGGCAGGTGTGTGATCCTGACGGCCGAATCCGTCATGTTGACGTGCTGGCCGCCCGGCCCGCCGGCCCTGAAAGTCTCGATCTTGAGCTCATCCGGGTTGATCTCGACGTCGTCAACCTCCTCGGCCTCCGGAAGCACCACCACGGAGGCGGTCGAGGTGTGGATCCGTCCTCCGGACTCGGTGACGGGTATCCGCTGAACTCTGTGGACGCCGGACTCGTATTTCAACCTGCCGTAAGCCCCATCGCCCTCGACGAGGAAGACCACCTCTTTGAAGCCGCC
>JAMOPK010000100.1 GCA_027064565.1 Caldifarciminota bacterium
ACTTATAAGCAGCAATGGCAGTAGAGCCACTACCTAAAAATGGATCCAAAACTGTATCTCCCACGTAACTAAACAATTTTATGCATCTTTTTGGTAACTCTAACGGGAATGGGGCTGGATGCCCTATTTTCTTTTTACTCTCACCTGAAAAGGTCCACAGCCCATTTGTCCACTCAATGAACTCCTCTTTTGTAATGTCTGACTTTCCTTTTCTACTTTTTTTCCATGTTTCTTTGTATAAAACAACTATTGTTTCGACTGGAGCTATAACGTAAGGTGCTGATGCTGAGAGCCAACTTCCCCATGCGGTTCTACGCGAGATATTCCCTTCATTCCAGATAATGGTAGAGTGGTATTTCCATCCGATCCTTTTTGCTATTGTGGTTATATCCGCATAAACACTCTGCTGTCCACCTTTATTTTTATCCAGCGGAATGTTTAAACACATCCTACCATCAGATTTCATCAACTTAAGAGCTTTTTTCAACCATTTTTCTGTCCATTTTAAATACTCCTCATAGGAAATCGTATCATCATGACTATGATACTTGATTCCAACATTATATGGGGGAGATGTTACTATTAAGTCGATACTGTTAGACGGAATATCTACCTCGAGAAAATCCGCGTTAATAACCTGAATTCCATTTATTTCAGACCATATTCTCTTACCCGTTTTTCTTTTATCCATTGGATTTTATTTTAAAGCCCAGCTATTGGACTTTGTATCTTTACCCTAATAATTCCTGCTTCGGGACGTGTTTCTGGACCCTGTTTTCGTCGATTATGTGGATGACCTCATGCCCTAACTGGACGAGTCGATCGGCGATGAACCTCCTGTGGCATTTAAACCACAGCTTTTCGGCACACATGATGGCGGACTTTCCATCTATGCCCCAGAAAAGGAGTTTGCCGATGCCGAGCTGGAACTCGTCGGTTTCCATGTATTTCTCATATCCGCCGCTCCGATACCCGCCGAGCAAGTCGCCAAGGTAAAAATATGTGATCCCGCATTCCGATAGCCGTTTCTCCAGCTCCTCCTTGTTGAAATGCGGGAATTTCTCGGATTTCGGGAACCGCCGGACATCAAAGATGATCTCTATCCCGTATT
Source organism: Caldifarciminota bacterium (assembly GCA_027064565.1). Classification (GTDB taxonomy): domain Bacteria; phylum Hydrothermota; class Hydrothermia; order B15-G9; family B15-G9; genus WGAI01. The sequence continues at coordinate 1,112 of JAMOPK010000100.1, forward strand.
TTTTGAGCAATTCGCAGAACTCATCGAAACTTCTGTTGGAATGACCGATGGTAAAGAACTTCATTTTCTGCTGGCCTCCTCAAGTATCACGGACAGCAGCTTGCCCCCGCCTTCCCTGATGGGATCGGAAACCGGGATGCCAAGCTCGTTTTCAAGCTCAACTATGAGGTTTTCTGCCTCTTCGTCAGTCAGCTCAGAGGTATCCACGGATATTGCTATTACCCTCGCAGGCTTGATGAAAGACGCTATGAGTTCGTGGTGGTAAATTGCTTCCCTGAGCGGTGGAATCTTCACCGATTCAAATTTTCTGATGCCCTTACGGAGAGGGTTGTGGACAAGGAGCAGGGCGTCCGGCCGCGAGCCGTGCAGGAGGCTCAGGGCGACTCCGGAATAAGCCGGATGGTAGATCGAACCCTGTCCTTCGACGAGCACGATCCGACCGGAATGCTCCTCAACGGCCTTTCTGACAAGCAGTTCGACGGCACCCGCCACAAAATCGCTGAGCACATGGTCAACGGCTATCCCCCATCCTTCAAGCATTATGCCGGTCTGGCCGGTCGGCGCCATGACAACGCCTTCAACGCCCATCCTTTCGGCCGTTCGCAACAGCTCGACAGCTGTGGTCATTTTCCCGATGTTTGAATCGAGGCCCGCCACCAGCACGACAAAAGCATCCGGGGCACGCATATCCGGAATGCGGTTGTATTCCTCAGGCACCCTGCGGTAATCCACCAGCCTGACGCCGTGCTTTCTGGCAAGTTCCGCAAATTCTTTATCTTCGGAAAGGAACTGATGCATCCCGGATTCAACATCGAGTCCGGCCTCGATGGCCTTTTTGATGATCTCCCGCCAGTTTTCGGGGATTCGGCCGCCCATGGGCGACGTGCCGAGAATCAGAGTTGTCGGCTCGTAACGGAGTGCCTCCTCGACGCTCCCGACGATGGGAATGCCTGTGCCGATTCCAAGGAATTCATCGACGGTATGCCCGGCCTTGCTGGAGTCTATGACGGCCACCACCGGCGATCGGCTGAACCTTATCAACCCCACCGCCGTTTTCGACGTGTGTGGGCCAAATGCCCCCTCGGCAAGGACGACGATGCGCCTCATGTCGGTTTTCTTTCGATCTTCAGGTCGAACCTTTTGATCTGGTCAAGGACATAGTTCCTGATCTCATCGACTGATGGCAGGTCACGGATGATTTTGCCCTTTTCGATGTATTTTTCGTGCACATCGACCAGCTCACCGCCGCAGACCATGCATCTGTCCGTGTCCTCGCCCGGTTTGAGGACGTGGTATCTGCCGCAGTTAGAGCACCGCTTCACGCGTTTGATTCCGCCGAATTTGCCCTTTTTGGCCAATGGCTTGCCTTCCACCGCCACGATATCCATGGCGTAGTCGATGGTCGGGGCGTTTGAGATTGATGTCCCGACACCAAATGCCACGGCACCGGCCTCCTTGAGGGGCGGGATGGAATGCTCATCAAGTCCGCCTGAGATGAAAATCTGGACGTTCCTCAAGCCGCGCACATCGAGCTCCCACCTGACCTCGCGGATGATGTCCGGGAAATTGCCCTTCCTTGAGCCGGGCGTGTCAAGCCTCACCCCAACAATGTCTTTGACTATCTGAGCCGCCTTTATCGCCTCCCATTTCTCATCACCGAATGTGTCGATCAGGACGATTCGGGGCACTTCAGGCGGCATTATCTCATCGTATGCCTTCCATGCCTCCTCCTCGCCCATCATGATCATGAGGGCATGGGGCATGGTGCCTTTTGGGGGCTGGCCGATGGTCTCGGCGCCAACTATGCTGGACACGCCGTCGCATCCGCCGATGTAGGCGTTCCTGTCGATAAGAGGTGCGATTGCCGGATGCATCCTCCTTATGCCAAAGGAAAGCACAAGCGAGTCGCCGGCGGCTACGCGAACGCGCGCTGATTTGGTCGCTATCCCTGAGGACTGGCAGATGAAACCCAGCACGGGCGTTTCGTAGATGGCAAAATCCACATAATCACCCTCGATGAACATCACGGGCACGGTGATACCCTGAACGTCGCGGGAAGTGAAAATTGTGCCTTCAGGGAGAGCATAAAGGTCTATTGGTTTCCCTTCCAGAAGTTTCAAAACCTCCTCAAGGCCGGCGAAAACAGCCCATTCGTACCCCCCCGGCAGTCTGGACACGGTGAACTCCGCCCTGACATGCTTGTGCACGCCTTTTTTCTGCAAAATCTCACGGGTTCGCAAAAAATAAATGTCCGTTGTCCTGCCCTCCAGGATGGTTTTCTCATCGGTGA
>JAMOPK010000101.1 GCA_027064565.1 Caldifarciminota bacterium
CACAAAGACTGAGGAGGAGATACTCGCTGTTTTCCGTGACCTCCATGACAGGGGCAAAACGATAATCGTTGTAACCCACGACCCGGAGGTCGCCGAACACGCCGGCCGCATCATCCACATCCGCGACGGTGTGATCGTGGAACATTGAACCTTTATCCTGGAGGTGCTTTATGCGTTGGATGACCATGGTCTTACCTATTGTGCTCTTTGGTTCCTCTCTCTACGCGGATGTCCAGAAGGGGTATCTCATAATCACCACTCAATCGCTAAGGAGTTCCGTGCAGGATTTCGCCCGATGGAAGACACAGCAGGGCTTCAAAGTCACCGTTGCCACCGTTGAAGATATCGGAAGCGATATCAGCAGCATCAGGCAATACATCTACAACGCAGTTCATAACTGGGATCCGCATCCGGAATACGTCCTTCTTGTGGGCGGCATCGGGCTGATTCCGTCTTACATCAGGTTTTTCGACATCGGGGTGCCGTCGGTATTCCCTTTCGATTTCCTTTACGTTGCAGATGATACACTTGCGATGCGGACCTTTGCTCACATCGGCAGAATCCCTGTAAATTCTCCAGAAGAGGCATCCTATGTCCTGGGCAAGATAATTTTCTATGAGAAAGAACCATTATCATCCACAAGCAGATGGCTTGGCAGGGGAATTGTGACGTTCAATGACACCATGGTCATCCCGATGAAAGTGCTTACAAGAGAGTGGATGTTTCAGGGCGGACTTTTCGATGTGGACTCGGCTTTCGTGTTCGGTTACAATCCGGGACTCGATACTTTGTTGTCTAAAGGATATGGATTCCACAATCATAGGGGGTATCCTGTATGGTTCGCCCGTTCTCCTGAGTTGACCAACGATTCAATGCCCTTTGTGAGCGTGTTCCTGACATGTGGTTCTGCCGCTTTTGAGATGGACAACTCCGACGGTGTGTATCTCCTGAGGGATCACTCTGGTAATCTCACAGGCGCGGCCACAGTCGTTGGGTGTGCCGCATCCATAATGGATAGCACAAACACAATGTTGCATCTTCGCAACGTTCTGGATTCCCTGATAAACCGCTCTATCTGGATCGACAGCATCGTGGATATAGGAGTTGGCGTGGACATGGCACGTGCCAGGCTGCCTGAGCATTACCCCAATCCATCAAGTGATACCCTGAAAGTTGCGGCATGGGAGCTGACCATTCTGGGCGATCCGTCTTTGAACGTCTGGCGAGGTGTGCCTCCCACGATCCTGGCCGATATTCCGGATACCGTTCAGATAAACACCCCTTTCACTATTTCGGGGAGAGCGAGTGGAGTAAGTGGTTCTAACATTATCGCCACGATTACACGAGGCGATTCCCTTTTACTGGCGGATACTCTTGGGGAAGACAACGAATTGGAAGCCGAACTCTCTGACACCGGCAGTTTCACTGTCACTTTGACCTCTCCCTATGCCTTACCCGTTGAAAAGGAGATAGTTGTTAGGCAGCACTATAATCCATCATGTTCCAGGATTTATGTCAGCAATTACCTGCTGTCCGATAAGGACCTCGATGGAAAATTTATGCCTCTCGATACCATCAAGGTTTTCTTCACCTACACAAATACGGGGAGCGATACCGCCCGGAATTTAAGGGTAAACTTCTCACTGAGTGGGCCGCTTGAGCCGATCTACACGGATTACTCCTGCGGAAATATTCCACCGGGCAGAGGCAATACAGTGGTGATTTATGTTGCCCGTGTCTCCGGGAATGCTCAGGATGGAGAAGAATTTTCTATCACTGCAAACTTCACATGTGACAACTGCTCCCCGGTGTCGGTTGCAGCTTCCAGATGGGTTTCCAGATGGAGGATCGAAGACCTCCAATTGAGTTACAGGGAGGTTCAGCAAGGAGACACTAACTCATTCATAGATCCGGGGGATACCCTTAAATTTTATCTGAGTTTTCTTCAAAACGGCTCGGTGCCTTTTGGCCCGAATGGTTCCGCAGTGCTTAGATGCAGCGATGATAACGTCATCCTGATGGATTCCACGATAGAAGATATCACCGTTGAACCCGATCAGAGGTTTGATGACACAACCGATGTCTTTGTGGTTGCTGTTCTGCCGGAATTTCCGGACGGGGATTCCCTTCATTTCACCGTGGTCATGAGAAACAGAAATGTGGAGGAGAACTACCCATTGAGTTTTCCGGTGGGAGGCAGGGAATACCTCGGAATAGCCATAACCGAAGCTGATCTTGGAGACATGCAGGTTGTGGATTCAATTCTCAGGTATGGCGGTTTCCATGGTTTCACGACGGTGGGACTATCCGATAGATACCTCAATCACCTCACAGATTTTCGCACAGTCTATATTTTTGCAGCGTCAGATCATGTTTTGAATTACAGTGACCTGTTGCCAGTTTTGATAAATTACATGGACTCAGGTGGTAATCTCTGGTTCGAGGGAGGATTATCGTTCTGGCGGCTGGGCAATGCCCTTAGAGACAGGCTTGGGGCACGCTCTATCGGGCACACGACGACAGCTAATTCCGTTCAGGGAGCATCGGGTAGTTTCGCCGAAGGACTTTTGTTTGCCCCGTCCATGAATGTCCTGCCTGTGCTTGAGATGACCGATTCCGTTCATACACATCCTGTGCTTGTTACGCCTGATGATTCGATCATCGCTGTCATATACGAAGATTCGGTATCCAGAGCGGTAGGATTTTCTTTCTCTCCCGCAAATTTCTTCACATCCGGTGACATAGCCGAATTTTACAGATTGGGAATGGGGTATCTGCTCACGGGGGTTGATGAGCGCTATGGTTCGACGGTAACTGCGGGGCCCGTGGTGAGGTTCCCGAGCTTTTCAAAGGGAGCCGTTCGATTCCAGATAGCGCCCAGCCAATCGAATGTCCGGATTTCCGTCTTTGACATAGCTGGAAGGCAGATTTACATCAAAAATTTGCCCCCATCGGGAAAATCCCGCAGTCTGTCCGTTGAATTCCCGTCATCGGGAGTTTATTTCGTGGTAGCCAGGGCGGGTAAAAACATCGGAACCGGAAAAATCATTGTTCTGAAATGAAAGGAGGATGCACATCATGATTAAAAAGGGAGCAATCATCATGGCTGTAGCTGTTGCCTCAGGGCTTTTCGGCGGCAATCTTGAGCATGCGAAGGGCCTGAATGTCTGGAAGGAGGGGCCAAATGGCCCGTATTTCCATCAGGAGACCGTCGATGCATCCAGACTTTTCACCGATTCTATCATCCGGGCAAAAGTCGATGGCGAATGGCAGGAGTTTCATGTCAGGCCTCTGCCTGACGGCTTTTTCAAATGGAGCTCGGAAAGCCGGCTTAAGTATCTGAAAGACATGGAAAAAGGGATTATGCCCGGACTTGCCGGTCCGCACAACGCAATGGTG
>JAMOPK010000102.1 GCA_027064565.1 Caldifarciminota bacterium
AATGATCAGGACCCGCTTCGGCTCAGGATGCGCGAACATTCCAACATGAGCAAGCATTTCGTGGTAAAAATATTCGTCTTTCTCGGTGAACATTATCGAGCCATAGAGTATCAACACCTTGCCAAGCTCGAACGTGTCCACGACCATTATGCGCTGATATTTGCTGTGGCCGGCATAAAGCACATCCTTAATCCGAAAAGTCAATCCGACCTCATTTTTATGAAGTTCCGAGAACCAGAGATTTGGCGGCGACAAATATTGATCAAATTCACTCATCTTATCATCCCCTGATTTTCAACCGAGTTGTTTTCGGCAAAGGCTAAGATAGAACTAAAAATTTGTCAATCGGGGGGTCGAATAGGAGATATAGACTTTTAAAGCGTTTAAAAAGTCTTTGAAATCGTCGAATTCCCAGTTTTTTCGGGTGATTGAGAGTAGGGATACACGCCTCCTCCCTGTCTTTCGTGGCTCGCCAGAGTAACAATCAAGCCCTGTGAACTCATATCGTGCTCCACAGCAAGACATCAATTTAATTTTCACTGCAGAGTTTGACAAACCAAACCGATAGATCTATCCTACCCATAGAACAAATTTGGAATATTTAAGCAACTTTAATCCGCCAGGATTGGGAAACCATGGAGGGCTGATTATGGACAAGAGGAAAAACAAAAATTTATTTGAACTACTATCGGAACTGACTTCCGATATCCCTGAAAAACGGAAAAAAGCAATCCTTGCAAGCGAGAAATTCAGATTTAGCATCTCCAGTGCAATGATTAAACTCAGAAAAAAGATGGGACTAACTCAAAAGGAACTCGCAGAACGGCTTGGCGTGTCGCAGTCATGGGTCTCCAAGCTCGAAAATGCAAACAACGATCATCAGATAGAATCCATTTTGAGGTATCTCAAAGCATTGGGAGCAGATATGACCCTTGTTGTAACTTATGAGGCCGGTGACCAGACAATTGTGGTCCGTGTCTCCGAAAATGATGTCTCATTTGAGAGCCAGCCCGGCCATTTTGCTTACAGGCATGGAATCAGACCGGTATTTTCACGAAACACAAGAAGTGGAAGAATACCAATGGGAGCTTGAGGTGTGACCATGATAGAGGGATACGTGGATTTCATAACGTCGCTCAATTTAATGGACATCGTTCTAAAAGAGATCAGGGCAAAAGCCAATCAGAAAGAGCTGCCCGAAGATATTAAAGTCGAACACGACATAAAAGTGGGACACTATATCCCTGAAGACGGCAGAGTGGATTTCACCGTAAAGGCCGCATTCAGGTTCAGAGAACGGGCCAGCAGGAGGATCATCGGCAGTGTGATCGTGACGCTGGAATTACGTTATTCCTATTTGATTTTGATCGGAGTCAATGAGGAGATACTCAAAGAGTTCGAAGACACGTCGCTGATGCTGAACGCATGGCCATACATCAGATTCTGGGTGCAGACCATCACGCAGAGCTTCGGCTGGCCGCCTTTTGTTCTGCCGCTGATGAAATTCGTCGAATGAGATCGCCATTTTGGCCCGATTCCCTGTAAGGAGTCGGACATCTCGCCGCCTTGAAAATCAACGGGATGGGTAATATCATGGTTACCTGAAATTCACACACTCGTTAGAGGTGATAATCCCATGATTTATCAGATAGTTTTGTCTTTTATTCTCATTGCAAGTCCTGAAGGGACTCAAAACAACAGCTGGCTATTTCAAAAACTCGGCCGCTCACTGACCTCGCGAATCGGACTGAAGGACACCGTGATAGTGGATCCCGACCTCGAAATCGCCCTGAGGGTGCTGATGAAGGGACGGGAAATCGTCGATACCCTCGAAATCATCCCCCTATCGGATTACCTTGAAGCGAGACGCGATTCATTGGAAAAAGCCCTGATAGTGGAAAGCATGGCGGAGAGCACGGGTGTGCGCGGCCGAACCGGCCAGGGACTCCTGCCTGACATCGAGGTGCCGTTCAATTTTCCCAAAGGCCTGAAATTTCTCGGCGAAGGCGCAAAACTCCAGATCGACGGCCAGCAGGAGATAACTTTTGGCGGCGGGACATCGAGGAGTTCGACTGATTTACCCAACGAATACGGCGGAAGTTCGCTGTTCCCTGTGCTCACAATGGATCAAACACTCAGGGTCAGGCTCACGGGCACGGTTGGAGACAAGATTCACGTCCTGATAGACCATGACTCGGAGCGGCAGAACCAACTGAAAAATAAGGTCAGCCTGAGATACGAAGGTGACGAGGATGAAGTCGTAAAGCTGATAGAGTTAGGGGACACAAGGTTTAACTTCCCATCCCGCGGATATGCCAGCTTTCCGAATACAAGGGAAGGGTTGTTCGGCATAAAAACCGTCCTCCAGTTCGCCAACCTACAAATAACCACACTTGCAACAAAGGAGCAGGGCGAAAGCCGCACGGGAGTGTTCACCTCAGGCGCCCGCATAGATTCGTTTAACATCTATGCCAAGGATTACATCAAAGGCAAATTTTTCTGGCTCGGAGAAACGGATTCCATCGTCGAGCTCGAGGTCTTCTTAGATGACGATGATCCCACCAACAACAACGAGACCGGCGCGATGCCTGGAAGTGCCTATTTTTACGACATCGATTCCGATGTGCCGGATACAGAACTGGTCAACGATGGGCAATTCAACTGGCTAACGCCTCAGACTGACTATTTCTGGGACGCATCGTCCAACATTATCGAGCTGAACGTTCCGACCAGCGGCAGGCAGATACTCGGAGTTTACTATCGCACGGCCAGCGGTAAGGTGGTCGGAAACATCGACGACACGACCAACCTGCAGCTCAAGCTCATCAGGCCGAGGGACTACGGTGGCATGGACTCAATACCGCCCAACCCGCAGACCCGGGAGGAATACCGCTACTATGTGCTGAATTCTCTCGAACTCAAAAACATATACAGTCTGCGCAATTCAAACCTTTACCGAAATCAGGTTCAGATTCAGATATTCAGGGTCACAAACGAGGGGCCGGTCAACGGCGAAAACAACAGGACATACCTCCAGCTCCTCGGCCTCGATGTCAACGGCGATGGATTGATTGACGAGATTCAGAGCAGAGATGGCCGCACGTTCACCGTCCTTGATTATGCCAAAGGCTACCTCATTTTCCCTGATCCGTATCCTTTTGCCGACACTGTCCTTGAGCATCCGGACTCCGCCATTTACTGGCTGAGGACGTTGAGAGGCAATCAGGGACAGGATTATTACATCCATGTGAAGGTCAGGCAGAGGATGAACCAGATCCAGCTCAATGCGTTTGACATCATCGAGGGGAGTGAGGTCGTCACCTACAACGGCAGGAAACTGGTCAGAAATCGGGACTATACCATCGATTAC
>JAMOPK010000103.1 GCA_027064565.1 Caldifarciminota bacterium
CCCGGGTCTCTGACCACTCACCGGAAGGATATCTCATGCGATAATATATTTTGAAATCATTGTGACCTATCGTAGTTGCCCGCCACACCAGATGAACATTGCCAGAAGGATCAGCGGCAATGTGTGGCCCCCATGCATTGTGCAAACTGTCCGACAGTATTTCTATGTCGCTCCAGTTACCACCGGGGGTTTTATACCGAAAGTATATCTTGAAAGGTTCATAACCGGTTCTACTCCCATCCATCCATGCGACGTAAACCGTCCCATCAGGCCCGATGGCTACCCATGGGCCTGCCGATTGTGTCGAATCAGTCCTCGATATGTTTCTCGGATCGTATTGGGGCTGCGGTTCTGGCACTGGCAGGGCTTTGTGACAGGAGACTATGCCGATCAGAAAGAATGAAATTAACCCAAATTTTATAAAATATCTCATGAAGCACCTCCAGATGGGATTTGTGCCCCGAACAGGGAGCGGAAAATGGATTTGCGGGAGGTCATGTCACAGGGAATGGACATGACCGCAAGATGTATGTCGAAGGAGTCACCTCTCAAGAACTGCAACCTGCAGTTAAAGGCGTCCTCCGCTTCCAACCTCAAGCACCCATAGCTCCGACCACCGTGAAATGAAGATTCCCCGTGATAGAACATCTCCTGAACCTCCTCAACATTGACAATTATCAAAGGGCGGGATCAATTATACTACATCCCTCGACTTATTGAAGGGATTTCCGCAAGTCCGTTATAATCCTAACCCTAAAATGCATTGATAGACAAAAACCTAAGTGCAAGGAGGAGAGTAATGAAAAGGTATATAGCAGCGGCAATGATTGCCGTCGTCATGGTAGCAGGATGCGCTAAAAGCCCGCACAGCTCAAGCGTCAAAATATACATCCAGCAGCATCAGGTCGAAAAGGCCATCCGTGAGGGCAAGGCGTGGGTTCAGGATGAACCTCAAAGGGCGGATGCCCATTATTGGCTCGCTCAGGCCTATGCACTCGGCCAGGATTACATCCATGCGGCCGCCGAGCTGGATACCACTTACATGCTCGATAAAGACAGCATGGTTATCAAAAAATTCGGCGAACCCGAAAAGGTTATCTACCAGAACGCAGGTCTCCAGCTCAAGGATAAGGATATCGATCTCGCCATCCATTATTTCCAGAAAGCACTTGAGATAGACCCGAAGGATGCAAAAGTCACAGTTACTGTCGCCGCACTCTACGGTATCAAAGGCGACAAGGCAAAGATGTTTGAGTATCTGAAGAAGGCTGAACAGCTTGCTCCTGAAGACCCGGATGTGCTTTATCGCCTTGCCGTTGCCTACGAAAACGAGGGCCAGTATGACGAGGCGGAGAAGTATCTCAAGAAGTTGATCAAGGTTAAGCCAGATATGGCCACCGCCCATTACGAGTATGGCATTCTCCTCTTCAACAAGGGCGATTATGAGGGCGCTGCCAATGAGTTTAAGACCTCTTACGAACTCGACAGCACAAAAATTGAGGCGCTTTACAACTGGACTCAGGCCCTCCTCAAGCTTGAGAAATACGACGAAGCCATCAAGGTCGCTCAGAAATACGCCGAAAGCAACCCGAATGACCCCAACGGCTGGTTCTTCCTCGGTGGTGCCTATCTGAGCAAAGCTAATCCGACCAAAGAGGATATGAAAAAGGCAGTCGAAGCCCTCACAAAGGCCATCGAGCTCGATCCTAACAACCCCACCTATTACGAGGTGCGTGCGGCCGCCTACAGCGCACTCGGCGATAAGGACAAGGCCGTCGAGGATATCAAAAAGGCGGATGAAATTAAAGCCGCCAAAGAAAAAGGCGGAGAGAAGAAATGAGCGAAAAGAGAGATTTTCTCTCTGTGACCAGTTTCTCGCCTGATGAGGTCAGGGAGGTCATCGACCTGTCCATCGCCGTCAAAAAGGACCGTAAAGTCCATAACCTTTTTGAGGGAAAGAGCTTCGCTTTGATATTCGAGAAGCCGTCTCTGAGAACGAGAACGACCTTCGAGATCGCAATCCATGAGCTCGGCGGCTATCCGATTTACCTCGCTCCCGGCGACATAAAGCTGGGCAAGCGCGAATCCGTGCCCGACGTCGCCCACAACCTCGAAAGGTGGACTTACGGGATCGTTGCACGCGTGTTCAAGCAGTCCACTGTCGAAACGCTTGCAGCAAACTACCGTTATCCGGTAATTAATGCCCTATCGGACATCGAGCACCCGTGTCAGGCGGTGGGCGATTACGTGACCATCAAGGAATATGCCGGTGACACGAAGGTCAAACTTTCCTTCATCGGCGACGGCAACAACGTGGCCAACTCCCTGATGCTCCTGACGGCGATGCTGGGGGGCGAGTTCACGATAGCCTGCCCGGAGGGCTATGAGCCCAACGCTCAGCTGATCGTCAGGGCGATGGACATTGCCCGTGAAACCGGAGCGAAGATAAGGATCGTGCGTGATCCGAAAGAGGCGGTGAGAAATGCCGACTTCATCTACACCGATGTCTGGGCGTCCATGGGGCAGGAAGACGAGGCCGAGATCAGGAGACGCGTGTTTGCGCCGTATCAGGTCAACGCTGAGCTGATGTCCTATGCTCCGGAACACGCCAAGGTCATGCACTGCCTCCCGGCACGCAGGGGCGAGGAGATAACCGACGAAGTCATCGACGGACCGCAGTCGATAGTCTTTGATCAGGCGGAAAACCGACTCCATTCAGAGAAAGGGATCCTGATGTTCCTCTACGGCCTAAAAATCTAAGGCCTTTATCTCGGCCCAGCTCAGGGCTGGTGCGGATTTGAAGTCCCACCATTCCGAGATCGACCAGAGGCCGTTTGCAGGGTCCTTTCTCATCAGGAAAATCGAAGCGCCGCGGGCCTCGAGCTCGCGGCCGTCTCTTAATTGCACCACCAGCCTGTAGTGGGCGAATATGGTCGCAGAGTCCGAAAATGTCTGCCCGGAATCCATCGCTATGATGAGGAACGGCGGAGATTGCGGTTTTAGATAGGATGTGAACAGGATTTCGGTCTGATTCCGCTCCTTCTCGTAGTCCCAATCCCTGTAAAGATATGCGTGTGGGCCGTTCAGCAGGGATTCATCCGCATAAAACCTGAAGGATGACGAGTCAAAACACTGCATGTAATTGTCCAACATGAAGTATTGATAGGCATATTCCATGTTCCTCAGGACCTTTTCAGCGGAGTCCGGCTCCACCCACGACATCCCTCCGGTCGGCGGCTCAGGCTGCCGGAGCTGGAAAAGATCACAGCTAACCGCCATCACCATCGCGATTATGATCCATTTCCTCATGATTGTGGATTTTAAGGCATAGAAAATGACGATGATGCAATAAAAGCAACGGAAAGC
>JAMOPK010000104.1 GCA_027064565.1 Caldifarciminota bacterium
AAGTGAAACAAAACATGTCTGGTCCCTCCTTTTGGAGGGACTGATTTTATTTTATGGAGCCAATTTATCAAGTCTTTTATTAAATTCTTGTCAATGGGCGGGTCAACATCTCCTGGCAGTTTTACAGGTTTTCCTTGCGGAAATGCCACCGGTTGCATGAAAATAATTAATTGTAATGACCTCCTTTTTGGAAAACCTGTACGAAATCATCAAAAGATTAATGGACATTGTTCTGTCCACTCTGGCCATCGTGATTTTGTCACCACTTTATTTGCTGATCTCATATCTGATAAAATTGGAAGGGGAGGGGCCTATTATCTACAAACAGAAAAGAGTAGGCAAAGGCGGCAAGGAATTCTGGATATACAAGTTTAGAACTATGTATGCGGATGCAGAGGAACGACTGAATGAATTGCTTGAAAAGTATCCTGATTTGAGAAGGGAATGGGAGCAAAGAAGAAAGTTGAAAAACGATCCCCGCATCACAAAAATCGGTAAGATTTTGAGAAGGACCAGCATGGATGAGTTGCCGCAATTCTGGAACGTTTTAAAGGGAGATATGAGCCTTGTGGGCCCGCGCCCTATCGTCAAAGAGGAACTCGAAAAACACTATGGAGATAGGGCGAAACATTACACAAAAGTGAAGCCTGGAATAACGGGTTACTGGCAGGTTAGCATGAGAAACGAGCATGAAAGCTATGAAGACCGGGTTAAAATGGAACTGTGGTATATCGAGCATCGCTCCTTGTGGCTTGATTTGAAGATACTCCTCAGGACTGCGCAGGCGGTTTTGAAAGGGCATGGCGCTTATTGAATGGAGGGAGTTATGAGCGTCCTTGAGCTTCAGGATGTCCACAAAATTTATCGGACCGGCAGGGTGGAAGTGCATGCCCTGAGAGGAATCGACCTCGCCGTCGAAAAGTCGGATTTCATCGCCATCGTTGGGCCTTCCGGTTCTGGGAAGACTACCCTGCTCAACATCATGGGCTGCATTGACCTGCCCACATCGGGCAGAGTCATTTTGGAAGGACACGAAATCCACACAAAATCGCCTAAAGAGCTCGCCCTACTCCGCCGCAATTACTTCGGGTTTATCTTTCAGAGCTTCAACTTGATACCCGTTTTGACGGTCTATGAGAATGTCGAACTTGCAATCAACCTCAAGGTCAAACTTCCGAAATCGGAACGGCGCAAACGGGTTATGGCCATCCTCGAGGCCGTTGGGTTGGCGGATGAACACGACCGTAAACCACTGGAACTCTCCGGTGGGCAACAACAAAGGGTGGCAATAGCCCGGGCACTGGTCAAAGAGCCGGAATTTGTCATCGCCGACGAACCCACCGCCAACCTCGACTCGAAAACTGGTGCCGAAATCGTGGAACTTATGCGTAAACTCAATGAGGAAAAAGGCGTTACTTTCGTGTTCTCGACGCATGACCCTCTGATCATGGACATGGCCCATCAGGTTATCCGACTGCGCGACGGGAGGATAGTGGAGTCATGAGCATCATCGGGCTTGCGTTTAGGAACCTCATGCGGCACCGTCGGCGCGCATTTCTGACATCCGCAATCCTGGCCGCCGCAATCGGTTACTACATCATCATAGATGGAATGCTTAAAGGGTTCGAGGTCGAATCTGTCAGGAACTTCATCAACCTCACAAGCGGCGACCTGAAAATCACGAGCAGCGATTTTAATCCGGACAACCTCCATGGCCTTATCGAGAATCCATCGCGAATCGAGCAAGTGCTTGATACCCTGAAGTTCATCACCGCTTACACCGAGCGGTTGAAGGTCATGGGTTTCGTTGACAACGGATTGGACCAATATCCCGTTGTGATCGTGGGTATCGACCCAAAAACCGACTCCACGGTGTTCGACCTGTTTCGTTATACGGATAAACCTCTGGATACCAATGTGATTCTCATCGGCAAAAACATCGCTAAGGCCTTCGGCCTGCAATCCGGGGACTTCCTTTTCGTGAACTTCCGGGGCAAAAACGGCGCCATCGTTTCGGTTGAGCGGGAGATCGGGATCGTCTCGGCGCCCGACCCTGCCATTAACAACTCGCTTGTGTTCATGGACATAAATGAGATGCGGGAACTGGGCGGGTTCGACGGGGCGGCGACCGAGATAGCGGTCAAAACCGTGGATTTCCGACGCGCAGATGAGTTCAAGTCCCTGATGGCCGGCGTGTTGAAAGGCGTTAAAGTGGTTTCATGGCGGGATGAAGGAGCAGATTTCCTTGCGATTTCACAGGTTAAGCAGAAGGCGCAGGGTGTGTTCGTGTTTTTCATCATCCTGATAGGCATCATTGGCACGGCCAACACGGTGCTGATCTCGGTCTATGAGAAGGTGCGGGAGATCGGGACGCTCAAAGCCCTCGGCATGACGGACGGTGAAGTTCTGAAACTCTTTGTCGCAGAGGGCATTTTGATAGGGATGTTCGGTTCGTTGGTCGGCGTGGCGCTTGGTGCGCTCGGAAACTGGTATTTTGTCGTTCACGGACTGGATCTGACAAAGCTTTACGGCGAGATGGAATACGGCTATCGCGTATTAGGGACGGTTCACAGCGTCTGGTCGTTGAAATCGATTGTAACTCTGGCGGTTATTGGGCCACTGACCACGTTATTGGGCCACTGACCACAGGGATTGCGGCGGCTTTCCCTGCAAGGAAAGCAGGCAGGATGACGCCTGCGGAATGTTTGAGGTGGTCATGATGCTCAAAATGGCACTGCGCAACATCTTGCGGAACCGTCGGCGGAGTTTCCTGACCGCCATGTCGCTCGCTGTGGCCGCATTTGTCGTTGTGGCCGCAAAAAGCTACATCGACGGCACGGTCAACTCGATGCTGGATGCCTATGCGCGCCTCCAATACGGCCATGTCATGATTGCGACAACTGAATTCTTTGAGCGCCAGATGCTTTTGCCTGTCGATGCGTTCATCGATGACCCTCAAACGGTGATCGAGGCGGTTCAGAGGGTTGACGGTCGAGACGACCGTCCCACTGATGGCCGGCCCACTGACAGGTGCCCCACTGTTGTGCCGAGGATTCGGTTTGGCGGGATGGTGAGTCGGGGCGACACGACCCTGCCGGTATTTGTGATGGCATTAAATCCTGCTGATGCGGAATGGCTTCTCGACATCGAAGACGATGTCATTGACGGTTCTGCCGACCTTTCATGTGGCATTTTGATCGGAAAAGACCTCGCCAAATCGCTGGGCGTCAAGGCCGGCGACACGCTCATTTTGCTTGCGAAGACGTCGGAAGGCGGGCTGGGCGGTGCAAAGCTCCCCATTGAGGGCATCGTAGAGTTCGGCTTCTCTCAATACGACAGGCGTTTTATGCT
>JAMOPK010000105.1 GCA_027064565.1 Caldifarciminota bacterium
TCGTCACGGTGAAATCAGCTGTGACCGCTGTCGTCCCCACCTCGCCGGTGTCGCTGTTCACACCTGAAGGGATATCCACCGAGACGACGATGCCTTCGGAATCGTTGATTGCATCGATAACATCGGCGTAAATGCCCTCAACGTCGCCCTTGAAGCCCGTCCCGAAAATGGCATCGACGACCACATCCGCCGTCTCGACATCAAACTGGAAAAGCGTAAATTCGTCTTCGGACTGCAATTCAACGATTTCCACGCCCAGATTCTTCAGTATCTCAAGGTTTTTCTTCGCACTGCCTTTGACCTCGCCCTCCTGCCCCAGAAGGTAAACGATGACATCGGCATCGTCGTTGTAAAGGTATCTGGCGACTACAAACCCATCTCCGCCGTTGTTCCCTTTTCCGGCCACCACAACGGCCTTAAGTCCGCCAACATCACCGACCAGCTCTCTGATGACGGAATACACGGAACGGCCAGCGTTTTCCATCAAAATTGCGGCGTCAACCCCGATCTCCTGAATGGTGATCCGATCCAATTCCCGCATTTCATCGGCTTTCAGAATGTGCATCTCAATCCTCCTCCTTGTTTTGTTCGAGATAAAGATGGGCTGTAGCCGTGCATCAATCAACCCCTTCACCGGAAAATCACTATCTTGCGGAAACTTTCGCCTTTCTCCGATGTCACCCTGAGCATATAGACGCCAGCCGCCCTGACCGGCAGATCGAACTCACGTTGCCCGATACGGCCATCCTCGGTGTGAATCGTCCTTCCCGCCATGTCGATGACTTCCAGACGGAACGACTGGCCCCCAAACGGCACCGTGACGGTGAATCCATTGACTTTCAAGGTCGTCATTATGGGATAAGAACATCCCGATTCGATGACCCCGGATGGCCATTCGGCGCAGATCAAGGTATCTGATTCGATGACATCTAACTCGTTAAGAGGGGTCACGTTAAGCGATATCTCCTGTTCCTCGCAGGACGTCATCGTGTCAGGCATGGCCTCGTTAGCGGTGACCGAGATCGAATACATGCAGCTGTCCTGAGAGGGACAGAGGATGCTGCCGAGTGTATCTGTTTTGATGACCAGCATGTTGTCCTGTGTCCATGAAGATGGCCATGCGGTGTAGCCCACCGATACAAAGGAAGAAAGCGACTGGACGTAAATGAGATGCGTTGAAAAATCGGCCAGTGTCATGCTGCCGCCACATCCGCCCAGCGCCCTTGCCCAATTGGGGATGCCGTTTGCGCTGACAGACATGATGTAACTATCGAAGCTGCCTGCCGTCCCCGGCGAGACCGAACCTGTGAGGACGTAGTCGAGGGCCGTTCCATGTCGATACTGCACCACATCAAAGGCATCGATGTAAGCGTTGAACGAGTAAGACCTTGCCCATGATGGCAGAAGGGAATCGGACACCTCAAGCAGGAAAGCACGGTTGCTCGTCCCGGACAGGTTGCCGATGATGGCGTAGCCTGAGGTAGTCAGTGATGGAACGATCGCCCGACCGGAACTGTAAAGTGCAGACGGAAACTTGTAGTTTCTAATGGTGGTAACGCTCGCTCCGTTGGAGGAGTGGCCTAACATGGCGGCGACGTCCGAACTGTCGTCCAGATATATGTCCTCGCCCGTTGTGACAAACACGCTGTCGGACGCCATTATCACGTCGTAGAAACACAAGCCGGGCAACAGCTCAGTGCCCAATAAGGCCTTGGTATAGACCCTGCTCCATATGACGCCGCCGTTGGACAGGGCAAGCTTGATGGCAAGCCCGTCGGACGAGTCAGGCAGGCCGAATGAATCACCTATCGGCCCGGGCTCGACTTTGCCGACGAGGATCAGCCCATCGGACGCCACCGCCACAGCATAGACGTACTCGCTTCTATCGGGTGCAGCCGTCGAATAGATGCCGTTCCAGATGAGATTTCCGCTGTTATCCAGCATGAACGCCACGACATCGGCGTTTCTGTCCGCCACATCGTAGCCGACCACCACGTAGTTGTTCCGTGTGGGATTGTCCTCATCGGGGATAAGGACAATGTCCCTTGCGTAATCGTCTGCGGGTATCCCGTAAGCTTTTGCCCAGATAATTTTGCCGCTGTCCGCGGTGACTTTGAGGACGAGGATGTCCAGGCCTCCGATTGGGCCGTTGGATATGTGCCCCACAACGACGAATGCGTTGTCGGCGGGGTCATAGACCACCGAGTAGGCTGTATCAGTGGCCGCATTCACCTCAAAAGCTTTTGACCATGTAACCTGCCCGATGAGCAGACATGTCAAAACAAGTGCGCCCATGGCACACCTCCCGTTTTTGCCGGGGAGAGACACATTCGCGGGGGTGAACCACTGCGGAAATCTGCCGTCCCCACCGGAAAGTTTTATCGTTGTCGCTAAACCGGAAATGACTTAACCGATTATTTTGAAATGAATTACAACACTCATTTTAACAGCATAGTTGCATAAACGCAATGGCAAACACGTAGGTCTCGGGTAGGACGCCCGTCCCACCATGATGCTTGATCCATCATAAGACCTGGCTGTGTGCCCGATTCACCGTGTTCAGCTTCACAGCATCCAACTGATCGATGAAACAATTTCAGTGATAGAGCAGATTCATCGCGGCGAGTTCCGCTGATAATCAATTTTCAAATGTGAAATTCGGGGAGAAAAAAAAGAGGTTTACCGCTCAAAATCGAAAAAATTAGCTTGAAAACTCATCGCATCTGTGGCGGGAACGGGGAGGTGGTGCGGGGTGGGTTATTGTTCGGTGTTCTGTTTTTGTTCGGTGTGATCCGAAGGCATGAATTTTTCCAGCCCCCACGCGACGAAAAACCCCATGATAGCGGCGGCCGCAATCCTGATAGCAAGGGCCTCGAGATCCCACAGCGGGTCGCCTGACACAAAAGCGGGAAAAGAATGTGGTCTCAGAATTTCGTAAACCGCCCTCGCGGATTGATAGCCAAATATCTCGCCTATCCCGAGCGCACCCAGAACCGTGGCAACAATCTCGACAGCACGGGAGAACCGTCGTTCCTGCTCCTGCTCCTCATGTTCCAATTTCTGGCGCACTATCTGAACTTCGGTGGATATAACACCGAAAAGCTGCTCTGCCCATTCGAGGATGTTGGTATGCCTCGAGAAGTCGCTTCTGACCTGCTCAAGGTGTGCCTCACAAGTCAAAATCTGATCCCTGAATGGACTCTGGCTTATGGCATCGATGTGGATCCTTTTGATGGCTATCTCCAGAGCATCGAAGTCTATCTCAAGCGAATGGAGCGATTCGTTTATCTTCGACAGCCGTTCGCGTGCCGGTTGATACGCTTTCAGAAGCTTATCGAGGCACTGGT
>JAMOPK010000106.1 GCA_027064565.1 Caldifarciminota bacterium
GGCACGGATCTCCTCTATGAGCACCCATGAACCGAAGACGAGCAAGCCGATGAGCCATAGTCTCGGCGCAAGTGCCGGCCCAACGAACCCTGAAAGTTTGCCCTTGGGGAAGGTGTAGGTCACCAGATACATGAAAGCCGAGAGAGCGACGATGACATAGGGGAAAATCGTCCTGCCGTAACGAAATTGAGGGAGTTTCCACGCCCCCAACGCCCATCCGATCAGGGCGATAAGTGTCACAATAACAAAAAACATCAGGACCCGTTTTCCGGCCTTTTTGTCAACGGTCAGGATTCCGGCCTTCTGAAGGTAGTTCCGGGCCTCGATTCTCTCCTCATGCACCATTTTGACAAAATCATCGTGTCCGATGAAGACCGGGACAGCTCCGTTGTTTTTGACGTAATTGACCCATTCGGAATCAGCCGCCACGGTGGAGAAAACCTCCTCAAGGAAGGCCGCTATTTCCGGGGGCGTGCCTTTTTTCAGGCCGTAGCCTCGCCACATGATTTCCCGGGGCAGGTCATAGCCGTATTCGAGAAAAGTGGGGACGTCCGGGAACTGCTCCAGCCTGTGGGGTGCTGCGACGGCAGCCACCATCAGATCGGGTTTGCCAGAAATATCGCCGGGATTTCCGACATAGACCTTACCGTGCCTGCCCAGAAGTGCCATCATGGCGTCGCTTCCGCTTTCGTAAGGCACCCAGATGGCGTCGATACCCAGAACGTCCCAGCTTTTCATCGCCATTATGTGGTCAACTCCGCCGACGAGCGGCCCGACCCATATCTGGTGCCCGTTGCTGCGTCTGGCATCCTCGACGATCTCCGGCAGCGTCCTCACATCCGACTTTCGGTTGGTTATCAGGGCCTCGTAGTCGATCATCATGGCGCCTATGAGGTGAAAACTGTCGAGAGATACCTTTTCGTGAGTGAGGAGGGTCGTAGATACAAAAGATTTGGTCAGGGCGAGGATGGTGTAGCCATCGGCGGGTTTTGAGAGCACATAGCGCATGGCCACAAGCCCTGAGGCGCCGGGCCTGTTCTCCACAACCATGTCTATGCCGAAGCGCCGTTTGGCTATCCTCGCAACTAACCTTGATGCGATGTCGATGCCGCTGCCGGGTTTGCTGTGGACGACGATGGTGATAGGCTTTGAAGGATAACCCTGAGACGGTGTCTGAGAAGATGCCGGGACGCTCAGAAAAAAGAAAACCGCCAGAATTGAGCCTATCTTCATGACGTCACCTGAGATTATTTGCCGAACCTGTCAAACATCAGGCCATGCCTCACGCCCCGGACGCTGACCATAAGCTCAGGCAATCCAAGCTTTTTCATTATCGTATACACGATGCCGGTGCCGGCCACGATCACATCCGCACGTTTCGGCTGGAGTCCCGGAACCTTCTTCCGTTCCTCGACTGTCATGGAGCTGAACATCCTCATCATATCCTCGATTTCGTCCAGCGTGAGGATGGTTCCGTCAACTATCTCCGGATCGTATTTCTCAAGTTTATGCTTGACGGCGGCGAGGTTAGTTATCGTTCCGCCAATTCCCAGCAGGGCATCGGGTTTGAAATCGATTTTGAGGTCACCGAGCTCCTGCTCGATGGCGTTCAACATGGCTTTGAGCTCCTCCTCGGTCGGCGGGTCGCTCTTGAGGTAATCTTCGGTGAACCTGATGGCGCCGATGTTGAGGCTAAACTTTTTCTCGATCTCGTCACCTTTGCCGAAGATAAACTCCGTGCTGCCACCGCCGACATCTATGACGACCACCCGCTCGGCCGGTGTCTTCAGTCCGGACTTGACCGCAAGGAACGACAGCCGGGCTTCCTCCTCTCCGGGAATGATCTCGACGTCCACATCGCACATTTCTTTGACCATTTTGACGAAATCAGCGGAATTCTCGGCCGTCCTCAGCGCCATGGTGCCCACGGCAACTATCGCTTCAGCGCCAAGCTCACGGGCAAAGTTCGCAAATTCGCAGACCACCTTTGCAGTCCTCTCCATCGCCTCCTGACTCAAACGACCGGTAGCCTTCAACCCTTCCCCAAGCCTTGTGATCTCAGCCTTCTCTGCGAGCGTCTTCCACTGATTGTTTTCATCTCGCTCAGCAACAAATAACAACACTGAATTTGAACCAATATCGATTGTGGCGTATCTGCTCACGGCATGACCTCCTTTTTGGTAATTTTTGGCAGGTAGTTTAGACAGTGAAAATACGGATGTCAAACGCCGTTTTTCTATAAACCGAAGAATTATATGACGATTTTATTTTTGAATTCGTGGGTGAGACCGGCAAGATAAGTTTTCGTCCTGGACAAACAGTTTAACGGTCGCCCCGATTTTCATTGGGGCTCAATCAAATCCCGGTGGTCTGTTGTCCTATTTGAGAGGTAAGTTGGGCGTCCCACCTGACGGTAGATTGATATCCGAGCAACCCCATGCACAAGTAATTTTCTATGATTCCCGTTACATTCTTGAATACCAGGAGGCGGAAATATCTAAAATCTGGACTTTTATCAAATAACTACTACGCAGTAAAATAACATGGTTCAAATTTATCGATTTATGGGCAGTTTGAGGCTATTCACGAATAAAAATTAATCGATCCTCGAAAACAAGGAGGTGGATTATGATAAAAAGATTGGTGTTGATTGGTGCCATATTTGTTACCGGGGTCATGGCGACGACCTATAACAACCCCGGCAGCGGAGGTGTAACTGATGGATATCTCAGGAAAAACGAGAGGGCGGTAAACGGATACATAGGTGACGGAGGGTCTTCTCACTCCACTCAGGCAGGCGCAAACCTCGACTCCCTCTTCGTAACATGGGATGATGATTACATTTACATCTTTTTGTCCACGAATAACACAGAAAACTGGGATGTCGCCTACGGGATAGGAATCGACGATAGAGGCAGGTCAACAGGATACACCGGAGGCAGTTCTCCCAACGACGGATGGAACCGAAAAATAGGGTTCGACAACGGTTACAACGTTGAATATGAGCTCTATTTCTGGTGGGAAGACAATAATTCTCAGATAACATCGGCTCAACTGTGCAGCTGGGATGGCTCAACCTGGAGTTGTGAGGATCTAACCAATGGGACGGATTTCAGCTATCAGGGAGGCTCATCGGGCCTGCAATCGCTTGAAATAAAGATAGCGAAATCGCGACTGAACAATCCCGACTCAATAGCTGTTTCTGCCTGGGTTTGCGGGGGAGAAGGTAGTTCTGCCGTTGATGCAATACCGGACGAATCGGACGTGGCAGATGATGACTGGGGCGATGTCGATTCCGTATCCCAGATGTATGAGCACACTATCTCAACT
>JAMOPK010000107.1 GCA_027064565.1 Caldifarciminota bacterium
TGGGCACGGCATAAACCCCATATTTGTCCGAGAGGTCAGGGAATTCGACGGCCTCGATCATGCAACTCCGAATGTTCTCGTTCTCTATGGCGAACCTGTGCGCAAGGGCCACGGCCTTTGGACAGTGCGGACATGTCGGAGTCACGAAAATTTTGATCTCAACCGGCTCCTTCACGCCCGCAAGTTTCGCTTTTGACTCATCGGACAGCCCGCTTTCGCCCTTTGAGACGTTCACGATGTCCTCGACGAGCGAGGAAAATTCGTAGCCCGCCGGAATGCCGAAATACCTTATGCCGAAATCCTTATCTTCGCCGTTGCTCCTCAGGATCGCGATGGCCGGGGTGAGCCATATCCGATACTTTTCCGCCATGTCGGGATGTTCATCCACGTCGTAAACCTCAAGCTTTATTTTGTCGGACAGCTCGCTCAGCTCCGTCAGGATGGCCTTCGTATCCTCGCAATACTGACATCCATCCTTCCGCGTGAAAAGAAGGATTTTTACGGGTGAGACGAGGTGCTGCTCAAAGTGAGCCCTGAGATAATCGGCATCGCTTTTGCTCAAAAGTGCCATTTTTGCCTCCTGTGGTTTAGATTTCGATCACATGTGTTCTGAGTGGGAGGTAAAGTTTAAAGGTTGTCCCCTCCCCCACTTTCGAATGAACCTCTATGCTTCCCCCAAGTGCCTCAAGGATTTGCTTGACGTTATGAAGGCCAAGCCCGGTGCCGCCCGGCTTTGTGGTGAAATACGGATCAAATATGTGGTCGATGATGTTTTCAGGGATGCCAACGCCGGTGTCCGAGAACTCCAGCACCACCTTACCATCCTCCAGCTTCGTTGACACGGTGAGTTTGCCGCCTTCCGGCATGGCCTCAACAGCATTGCCTATCATGTATTCGCATATTGCCTCGATCGATTTGCGGGGCAACATCATGGTCGGAATTCTGTCATCAAATTCCACGCGAACCTCGACGTTAGAGGCCGCGAAATAGCCGCTCAGGGATTCGATTTTGTCTCTCAGAATCTGATTGATATTCAGCTCCTCAAATTCCTTATTGGATTGCAACCTGATCCCCTGAACGGTCTCCTTAAGGAGCCTGTCGAGTTTGGTCACCTCGTCGATGATAGTTTTGACGTAGAGGAACCTGGGATCGTCTCTCGGTATCTCCTGAGCGAGGACCTGGGCGATGCCGCCTATCACGACGATGGGATTTTTGAACTCGTGGGCAAGATGGTTCACCAGTTCGCCGACCGCCGCCCTTTTCTCAAGCTGGACAAGCTGCTGATGGATGTCTATGAGCTTTCTTTGGGCGTCTTCCAGTTCCTTGATTTTTTCCTGAAGTCCTTTGAAAAGCCGTGCTCTGGAGATAGCGAGCGAGGCCTGTGAAGCGAACGTATCCAGCGCAATCAGGTCTTCCTGATGGATTTTGCGGTTTGTCACGAAGTTATCGGCGATGATAACACCGACAAGCTGTTCCCTGACAGCGAGGGGAACAACTGCAATTTCATCCACGCCCAGAATCGGGAAAATGCAAAGGGATGGGTTGTTTTCCGCCCGTTCGATGAAAGCATGACCGGGATGCTCAGCCATCTGCCTGATGCGGGGATTAGCCCGTTCACCGGCTGTCGGACATCTGAGCTGGCTGATGATATCCTGAAACTTCGCCTTTTCCCTTGCGAAATTTTCGGGCGAATAGCTGCTGATGATCTCCTTGAGGGTTATCCCGCGGGAGGCGAGTTCGTTCCAGACCCGTGCGGCCTCCTCCTTCGTCCTCGGCCCCATCCCGAAATAGCCCCGCAACTCATGCCGGTCTTCATCGTGAAGCAGGACAAAAGCGCGGTTGAAACCGAAGGATTCGCCGGCCGTAACCGCCGCGAGGACGGCGTAGAGTATCTCATCGAGGTCAAGCGAGTTTTCGAGGACCTCGGAGACTGCATGAAAGGCATAAAGCACCGATTCTTTCATAACCCCTGGACAAACACCTCCTTGATGTTCCTAACTTTTTGACCACCGCTGCACAACCGATGCATTGAATCAGCCTCTGGAAACGACCACCAGAATCTCTATCTCCTCATCATCCGCTATCCTGATGTCCTCGGTGATCGGCTCACCATCTTTAAGCACAACGACCTCCTCAGGGTTCAGATTGAGTTCCCTGAGCACCTGACGGACGGTCTTGCTTCCAGAGATTTCAATCGTTTTCCGCTCTATTTTCACTTTCATAATCCGAAAAATCCGGGATGTTTACGTAAATGATCTCCTCTGTGCCATCTTCGTAACGCAATTTGTAGCTCTGCTTCAACAGGTTGACCTCCACAACCCTGCCCTTGCCCTTCTCGGTTATGACCGAGCTTCCAGTGGAGGGAATGTATCTGGTAAGAATCTCGTAAATTGGCAATTCATAACGCAGGCAGCACATAAGCCGTCCACAGATGCCCGAAAGTTTCTCCGGGACGGCGAAAAGGTATTGTTGCCTCGCCATATCCAGCGTGATGGCGGGGATGTTCTTCAAAAATGCCCGACAGCATATCTCCCTGCCGCATATGCCCACCCCGCCTATCTTTCGGGCGTAATCCCGGGCGCCGATCTGGGTGAACTCGACCTTGAGGTGCAGCAGTTTGGCAAGTTTGATGGCTATCCTGCTCAGGTTATGGCGCTTCTCGGCGATGTAGATGAAATTGATGTGTCCGACTTTCGTATCGAGAGTAGCATCAACGATTTTCAGGTCCTCGATATTGTTCTCCCAGATGACAGCTCGGGCCATGTTCTTGAGTATCTGGATCGTCTGAGAATTTGAAGCCGGCCTTATGGATTCAGCCTTAAGCTCTGCCGGCTTGGGCACCACATGGCGGGCTTTCACAAGCAGTTCGTGGTTCTGACCGGCTATCTTCACGAAAAGGAAGGCTCCGCGTGGAATGTCCACTTTGTAAGGCAGTTCGTATCGCTCGAAACCACCACCCACAACGGACACCTCAAGGGAGTAAACCGGTGGCTCAGCGTTCTTTTTTCGCCCGGCTTTTTTAATCAAATGCATCATAGGAAGTTAATTATATGGCCGTTAAACTGGAGATAGAATGCCGATTTATTGACGCCGGCAGGACGCTCTTCAACCAAACATCAGTGGGACAGCCATGCCCGCCCGTTATCAGGACTTCATGCGGAGATGGCCTTTGCTTATGGTAAATTGTTGGGCAACAAGAATCTTTCATTGTCGGGCGAGACGCCTGACCTACCTGTCTTTGACTCAATCCTTGATGGAGTAATCAAAAATGGGAAGTGGGGTATCCCCAACGTCGGTGGGGCGGCCGTCCCTGGCCGTAAAACAGCGGC
>JAMOPK010000108.1 GCA_027064565.1 Caldifarciminota bacterium
CCCGATTTGAAGAACGGCTCGGCCGAAATTACCGCATGTTGCTGAAAGCCATCGAGAACCGTTTTGCCGGTGTGATGACTTCGAGTGCTGGTCGGCTGTTCGACGCCGCATCGTTCCTGCTTGGAATCTGCGATGAGAACACATTTGACGGCGAGGCGCCCATGCGGTTGGAGGCCGCTGCAATCCCGACTGAAGGCCGATACGGCTTTGAAATCCATGAGGATGGTGATGGATACATCCTCGACCTCCTGCCGGCGTTCAGCGAGATGCTTAGGGACAGCGATGGGGTCGGCCACCGGGCGTTTAAGTTCCACCGAACGCTTGCAGACGGCATCGTCGAGATGGTCGAACGCATTTCAAAACACACTGGCATCAAACGGGTTGCGCTTTCGGGCGGCGTATTTCAAAACTTGACACTCCTTGAACTTGTGGTTTCATCGCTGGAGCGCAAAGGTTTCGATGTCCTCATCCACCGTGAAGTTCCGCCGAACGACGGCGGCGTGTCACCGGGGATGGCAATGCTGGCCATCTTGCAATCCTGAGTTGAAGTTCAACTTTAACCCGATGAAAATTGAACTGCAGTTGCAAAAATATCGGGTAAAAAATTTGTAGAGCTTGAAACTATCAGTTGACCTGTTCTCTTAGCCTGATATGGAGACACAAAGGAGAAAAAAATATGTGGGAGAAGGAAGAGACACAGCATTATGTTTTTCATTACCATAAACATTCCCTCGCTGAGAAAGATATAACCAGCATAATGGACCTGCAGGAAAGATGTTTCGATTACATCTGCAGGATATTGCGTGTAAAAATGAACAAGAAGATAAACTATTTCCTTTGTGAATCACCTGAAGAAGTCGGGAAACTTTACGGAGACGATGAACCATCCAACGGAATCGTCAAATATCCTGACACGGTATATGCAGTTTATAACGAGGATGTGAAATGCGTTGGGTTTCATGAAGATGTCCATTTAATCGCTTACAATACTCTGGGGAACCCGCCTCAAGCTCTGCTCCGTGAGGGGCTGGCCATGTTTTTTGATAAAGTGTGGTGGGGAATTCCCAACGAAGCATGGGTGCAGGTATTCCTGAAAACTGGATTATACAAAACGATCTCATCGTTAAAAGACAACCGGGAATTTTTCCGATACAGCGAGACGCTTACCTACCCTATATCAGGCGCGTTTGTGGCTTACCTCATCCCCGTTTTTGGGACCGAAAAATTTAAAAATTTTTATAAAATCGTCGATGACGACTTCGACAAGAGTTTTTATCTAACATTTGAACACAACTTGAACGATGTGGAAGATAATTTTCTGGGATACATACAAACCGTCCATTACAACGAAACTCTGCAAAATCTCGTCCTCGAGTATTTGAAAAGGGCTGGCTTTTTCCAAATTAAAGCGATACAGGAAAAGCAGGGGAGTTAGTCAGATTAGCAAGATTAAGCTCTACCCCATTCGAGGCTCCTGCCTTAATCCACTTAAACTTATCCTTGGTGGGATTGTATAGTTTTTCCATTGGCAGTTCATAAAAACCTCAAGATCTTTGTCAACAGCAAGATAGTCGGCATCAAAAAGGTTGACCTTTCCTATTCCGTGGCAATTTTAAAGCGTGCTGCAGAATGCTGTTGAAGTGGACAAGTTTAACACAAAGTCCAAGAACTAAATTGAGGGCATCCAACGCACCGTTTCATGTTATAAAGCATCGAAAGCTTTGCGATAGATTGCCCCATCTCGTTGATTTTTAATCGATTGAGGCGTATCATAAAGGCCGCTTCGGACGGACTTCCCGTCCGGATTTTTTCCTTATATCCAACTCCCGAGGAGGTAACGGAATGGGTCGAATTATCGAGACTCTTATCGAAGATGAGATGCGCACCTCTTACATCGACTACGCCATGAGCGTTATAGTCGGCCGTGCTCTCCCCGATGCCCGCGATGGACTCAAACCGGTTCAGCGCAGAATCCTCTACGCCATGCGTGAACTCGGCCTCCTGCCGGGTAAGCCCTTTAGAAAATCGGCTACCGTTGTCGGTGAAGTCATCGGAAAATACCATCCTCACGGCGACCTTCCGGTTTACGATGCGCTTGTCAGGATGGCTCAGGACTTCTCGCTCCGCTATCCGCTGGTCGAAGGTCAGGGCAACTTCGGTTCCATCGACGGCGACCCGCCAGCCGCTTATCGTTACACCGAGGCGAGGCTGTCGAAAATCGCTGTCGAACTACTTGAAGGTCTTGACGAGGACACGGTCGATTTTGTCCCCAATTTCGACGGTCGGCTCAAAGAGCCGGTGGTTTTGCCCGCGGGTTTCCCCAACCTCATCGTCAACGGGGCATCCGGGATAGCCGTTGGGATGGCCACAAGCATCCCGCCTCACAACCTTGTCGAGGTGATTGATGGTCTTGTCGCATTGATCGACAGGCCTGACATCCCGGACGAAGAGCTCTTTTCCATCATAAAAGGCCCGGATTTCCCGACAGGGGCCGAAATCATCGGCATCAACGGCATCCGCGAGGCCTATTCCACCGGCAGAGGCAAGATCAAGGTCAGGTCAAAGATCCATTTCGAGGAGGTGCGCGGCAGACGCGCCATTGTCGTTACCGAAATCCCGTATCAGGTTTCAAAAGCCACGATTATCGAACGTATCGCCGACCTTGTGAGGCAGAAAAAGGTGGATGGAATCTCCGATTTGCGAGACGAATCCGACCGTGAGGGCCTGAGGATCGTCATCGAACTTAAGCGCGGCGCTCAGGAGCAGGTCGTTTTGAACCAGTTGTTGAAACATTCGCCGCTTCAGGTCACCTACGGCATCATTTTGCTGGCACTCGTCAACAATCAGCCCCGTCTGCTCAGCTTAAGAGACCTGCTCAACGTCTATCTCAACCACAGGATTGAGGTCGTCGAGCGGAGGACGCGGTTCAGACTGCGCAAGGCCGAGGCCCGGGCTCACATCCTCGAAGGTTTCCGCAAAGCGCTTGACCACATCGATGAAATCATAGCCATCATCCGGGCATCGGAATCGCCTGCCACCGCAAAAGTCGCCCTCATGGAGCGGTTCGATTTCTCCGAGGCACAGGCTCAGGCCATCTTAGACCTCAAACTCCAGAACCTCACCAAACTCGAACGAGGAAAGATAGAGGAAGAATACGCGAAACTCATCAAGGACATCGAACGGTATCGCGCCATCCTCGACAACCGTCAGCTTCTGCTTGAGGTTATCAAAGAGGAGCTTTTAGAGATCAAATCGAAATACGGCGATGAAAGGCGCACCGAGATCATCGCCAGCGAGGTTGACCTCACCATCGAGGAGGAGGAC
>JAMOPK010000109.1 GCA_027064565.1 Caldifarciminota bacterium
CTTATCAAGCAATTTGATACCCTCCTTCCAGCTGTGATCCGGGGAAGGAGGGTAAAGCATTTCATATAGGATTTTAACTGAGCCAACGAATACCATTTCGTATAGATTTTTGATGAGTCAATTCGCGCGTGATCATCAGTATAGGCTATGGCTTAAAATTACGATTTATTCCCAAAAACACCTTTTTACATATTGTGAAAGCGAAAGGTTGGATTTATCATCAATAGCACAATCTGGAGGTGAAAGGGATGGCAGCGAACCGTTATTATGGAAAGATTCTGGATGTTGACCTCACAAATCAAACCTATGAGGTCAAGGAGTTCCCTGAGGAATGGATCTACAAATACATCGGCGGTAAAGGGATAGGTGTCAGAATCCTTTATGACGAGCTGAAGCCGGGAGTCGATCCTCTAAGTCCCGAGAACATCCTGATTTTCATTCCAGGCCCGCTTTCCGGCACGATTGCCCCCACATCCGGCCGCTGGGCGGCCGTCACCAAATCCCCGCACACCGGCATCTACCTTGACTCTCAAATCGGTGGCCATTTCGTGCCCAAAATGAGGCGCACGGGATATGACATCTTCATCATTCGGGGCAGAGCCGAGAAACCGGTTTACCTTTATGTGGACGACGAGAAGGTTGAGTTTCATGATGCGTCATTTTTGTGGGGCAAAGGCATATTTGAGACCGAGGACACGCTGAAAAGCATGTATCCGGGGGCTGAGGTCGGCTCCATCGGCCCTGCCGGCGAGAATCTCGTCACGTTCGCCTTGATAGGATTCAACAAATACCGTCATGCCGGACGCGGCGGCGCCGGTGCTGTTATGGGATCGAAAAACCTGAAGGCTGTCGTGGTGCGCGGCAAAAAAGCCCTTGAGTATTACGATCAGAAAGGACTCCGTGAGCTCACGAAAGAGTTGAATCGGATAATCGCCCAGCATCCGGTGATGAAGAAACGTCGGGATATCGGAACGCCGATGTGGGTGAAGATGGCTAACGAGGGCGGATTCCTCCCAACCAGAAATTACTCCCGTGGCGTCTTCGAGTATGCCGATGAAATTTCGGGCGAGCGGATGAAGGAGACCATCTGGGTCAGGAACAAGGCCTGTTACTCATGCGCAATCGCATGCGGCAAACACACTCATGTGCGTGAGGGCGAATTTAAATGCACCGAAGTTGAAGGCCCTGAATACGAGACACTTGCGCTTATGGGTTCCAACACCGAGGTCCGTGATCTGAACGCCATCGCCTACGCCAACAAGCTCTGCGACGACCTTGGACTCGACACGATATCCATGGGCAACGTCACCGGATTTGCGATGGAGGCCTTCGAGAGGGGGCTTTTGAAACCATCAGACACGGACGGCCTCGAACTCAGGTTCGGCGATTACCACGCCATGATAGAACTGATAAAGAGGGTGGCCTACCGCGAGGGCGCGATCGGTGAGCTGTTCTCCGGCGGCGTTCGGCCCGCGGCCGAGAAGATCGGGCAGGGCGCTGAGAAGTTCGCCATCCACGTCAAAGGCCTTGAGCTACCGGGTGTTGAGCCCCGCGGGTCGTGGGGAATGGCGCTCGCCTTTGCCACTGCCGACCGCGGAGGTTGCCACCAGAGGTGCTGGACTCCGACTGCTGAGCTGAACGGTATCTTACCGAGGTTTTCCACGGAAGGTGTGGCCAAATTCGTCAAGGAGACTCAGGACGAACGCGCGGCCTGTTTCTCGCTTGTTCTGTGCGATTTCGCCCCCTTCGACGTCAGCCATTTCGCCAAACTGCTCTACTACGCCACCGGTGTCTCACTGAGCGACGAGGAATACCTCAAGGCTGGTGAGCGGATATGGAACCTCGCCCGGATGTTCAACGTCAGGGAAGGCATCAGCCGCAAGGATGACACTTTGCCCGGCAGGATCATGGAAGAACCCGCTCCGGCTGGCCCGGCCAAGGGCCTTAAAATCACGCAGGAGATACTCGATAAGATGTTGGACGAATATTACGAGCTTAGAGGCTGGGACAAAAACGGCATCCCGACTGAGGAGAAGCTCAAGGAACTCGGACTTGAGTGGTAAATAACGCCTGAAAGATAAACACATCTTTATGGGAGCGACGAATGTCGCTCCCTTGAATTTTTTGAGGTAAAATTTTGAAGGTTCAGAAAGGTGAGATGGCCGTTCCCGGCCGTTAAATTGTCGAAACAAAAAAACATTTCGAGGAGGATTTGCGATGAACTTTGCCATCATACTTGCGGTGATTGTCCGCACCTCGGTCTACGATCCATCCCTGCCCCTCATCGTCAACGAGGTCAGGATGGAGAATCAGCATCCCGGCACCGTCGCCTCACCGCCGACGGGCAAGGACACAGCCGTTACCGATTTCCTCAACATCAGGATCAACAGCGTCACCACCAACATCCAGAACGAGGAGCAGCTTGTCATCAACCCGATAGACCCGAACAACATCGTCGCCGTGTGGAGAGACTTTCGGCTTGGTTACCGCCGTGTGGCTTACGGTTACACCCTCGATGGCGGCGAAACGTGGCATGACACGCTGTTTGTCGGCACACCCCACGCATGGGACAGCGATCCCGGAATTACGACTGACGCAAACGGAAACTTTTATGCGGTCGTGCTGTCTTTGCCTTCCGATGCGTCAATGTCCGGGATATTTGTCTTCAAATCTCAGGACGGCGGAATGAACTGGGAAGGGCCTTACACGGTGGTTGACAGTGTCACAACGGCTTTTGAGGATAAGGAGTTGATCGCCTGCGACAATGCTCCCAATTCGCCTTACAACGGCAACCTCTACGTCGTCTGGACAAGGTTTTACGATTACCAGAACGGAGGGATACTCGTATCCCGTTCCACGAACGGCGGCGAGACATGGTCACAGCCTCAGAGGCTGAGCATGGAGACATACGGCTACCAGTGGCCTGTGCCGGTGGTGGGCGATTCAGGCGTGCTTTATGTCGCATGGCTCGATTACTATTACGAAAGGATCAGGTTTACCCGCTCAACGGATGGAGGAAACACATTTTCGACTCCGACCACCGTCACATCGTTGAACGGAAGTTACTACTACATCTCACCTTCCGGGAACCTGCTTGTCATCTCATATCCGGCAATGGCGACCGACGTAAATCCCGAAAGCCCTTACTACGGCAATCTCTACATGGTTTACACGGACTCCACATCGGACAACGGGATGGACATATTTTTCCGAAAATCGACTGACCGGGGAGAGACATGGTCTGAGGCGTTGAGGCTCAACGATGACCCTCCGGGCAATGTGATCGACCAGTTCCATCCATGGGTGGATGTCGAT
>JAMOPK010000110.1 GCA_027064565.1 Caldifarciminota bacterium
CTTATGATGGCCGCAAGCCCGTAAAGCCAGTTGTTGGTGTCGCCGTAGTAGCGGATCGAATGGGTCAGATGGTAAACTGAATCATCCTCCTGAGGTATCACAACGAATTCCACTTTTACCCTTCCGTAAGTTACGTTGCGGTAGTAATCTGCGACGTATTCCATGAGGTGCTCGAAATACTTTTTATCATGCGGTGGGTCGTAAAGCGGGTTGAAAACGGTGTCGCCGTTTTCGTCCACCCTGAGGATGGGATTCCTTCCGTTGTCGGTGAGCCTGAATTTACCGTTGCCTGTGGTTGCGGGGTCATCCGGGTCTTCCAGCGGGAAATCCACGCGGATGGCCAACACACGAATCACGAGGGTGTCCGATTTGCTGCCTCCGCCCAGCCCATTTTTGAAAGCCGGGATAGTGAAAAGCGGCGGCGACTGTCGCCAGTAAGGGTTAAGCGCCTGCTTAACGCGCATCGTCCTGTCAAGGAAAGTCCTGAGTATCAGACTGTCCTGAGCCATCACGTCGGTCGTGCCGCGATGGAGCACGCCCACCGATGCGCCGGCCGACGAGACAACCAAAATCAAAGCCATGAGTTTTTTCATGTCAGACGTTCCTCCCTGAAAAAGTTTTGGGGGTTATTTTACTCCCCATAGGCCTTTATTTCACTAACCCATAGCTGAAATGGGTAAGGCTCAGGCCCGTCACCCGGTGCGACGTAAATCCTGATCCGTCCGGCATAGGCGTCGGTAAAGACGTAGCGGTCCATCCTGCGCGGCCTCGAATCGGTGGCCACGATCATGGGCCACCAGAACGGGCGCTCGGAACTCTGGGCCTCAAGCCTGTATCGCTTCGGCGACAAAGGCTTCCCGTTTACTATCGGCCAGTAAATTTTGACCGAATCGAGGTAAAATTCGTCCCTGAACCTGATCTCGAGGTAGTGGCCTGAGCTGTCGCTCCCGGTGGCCCAGTTAATCGGGATGAGCCACGCGATGCCCGGATCGTTTATGAAGCCATCGTTGACGGTTCGGACATCCATCCCGGGCGCCTGAGAGTCATATCCGGCCTTCGCCCCGTTTATGGCGAGGGCGATGTTCTCCTCGCTCGTGTCCGGAACAATCTGAGACGGCAGTTTGAATATCGGATCGAGGTTGTAGGCGAAAGCTGAATCGATTTTGATGGATTCCGGCGGCATAACCACGATGTTGAACGCCGGAGGCCCGACATATTCGACAAAATCCAGCCGCGCCGCCCGTTGATAACACGCCCTGACAGCATTGCTGTCCATGAAGGTGAGGACATCCAGGGCGAACGCCCTGAAATTCTTTCGCCTGAGCCTCAACCGATTTATGATATTTATTGCGAGGTAGTTATCCCGCCTGATTCGATTCCTGTCGGCTCTCGGCGCAAATCTGCCGTTGAGTAGCTCGGTGGACAAAAACCTCCACAGAAATCCATCGATGTAGGGTAAAAATGGCTCTATGTTAATCACATCTGTGCTGACCACGATGACTTTGTCTTTGAATTCGTCTCTGACACTTCTCAAAAATGCGGTGTCGGACGGGGACAGGACGAACAGGAACCCGTCGAAACCGACCTCATCGGTGAGAAACCGATATTTGTCTATAGAATCGGTCTTCTCAACGGATGCCAGAACGATGACGTTTTTCTTATGCAAACGTTTGACGTATTTTGCGGGAAAATCTGGCCTTGCAATCACAAGGTCGAATTTCTCAAGTTTTTTGTCGTATTTCTCACCTCGATAATAGACATAGCTCCTCACAGAATCGAGAGGTGAAGCCACAGCGGATAATGCGATAAGTGCCATCATCAACATAATTTCCCTCCTCTGCTACTTTGGCGGCGAAAACTCGCCAGATGATGGGTTTATGGACGCCGCTTCCTGACGGAAGCGGCTTTCTGTCAGAGGACAACTTTAAGGCGGATAAGCGGCTGATACAAACGCCCGTCCTGATCGATCACCTGAAATCGATGAAATCCAGATCGGCAAGCAGTTCCAGATAGAACTTAAGCTCCTCAGGATCCGGAGGTTTTCCATAGACCGAGGCTATGTCCAGCGCTATCTCACGGGTGTCCCGATTGCCGTCGATCCAGAAATAAGCGAAGTCAGGCACATTCATGAACTCGCCGCTCTCTGAGGTCTTCTTCTGCAAATCCATCCATTTGTTGATGACATCGGGCCTGTGTTCCCTCAGCCAGTTCCACGGCCAGTAAATGCCCGTCACCTTGCGGAAAGGGGTTTTATCGTTGGGATACAAAGACTTATCGAAAAATTTGCCGTTGTGGTCGAATCGATTTTCGTATATCTGAATGAGGTCGGTCAGGTATCTGGAGATGAAGCTCTCATGTCCTGCCACATCAAAGCCTTCCGCTGCGATTACGGCAAGGTCATCGTGTGCCCTCTGGGCGATCCTCTTGAGCATGGCCATGAAACGGGTTGATGAGCTTTCGCCACGGTCGAGCCTGTCCAGTTCGGTGTTGACGATCCGCTGGACGTCTTCAAGGGTGTCGAGCAGCACGCTATCCGCAGCACACCTGAGGTTTTCCACCGTGGGATTGGCGGCCATGAGCGCAAAGGTCAGCCCTGTGGATGCCGCTACCATAAGCGTTTCGGCCGACAGCTTGTCGATGGTGTCGTGGTCGGTGTGGTAGTAGATGTCAGGCCACGTGCCCATCGAAGCGGCCGGTATCCCGAACGTGGGGTCGGAGAGCACGATGTGGTCTGTCCCGTCGGAGAACGGGGTCGTATTGAGCGGCACCGTCCTGAGCGAGGTCAGGTTGCTCCAGCCGCTGACGGACGGCGTGAACCGCTGCCTCAACCTGTTGGCGAGTGCGGAGGCATAGCCGGGAGTCACCACTGGCTGACGGTCGAGCACCAGACTGCCACGTGAAAGGTAGATGTTCGCGCCCACCATGTCGAAGTTGAGGCCGATTTTGCCACGCCGGGCAAGTTCCGGGTTCTCAAGGTAGAATGCGTTGGTGCCCATGATTTCGGGCACGAGCAGGAACCTGATGCTTCGCCCTGGCCTCTTTATCTTCGATTCCTTAAGGAGCGCCGAAAGCACACGGGCGATTTCCAGCACAACGGCCGATCCGGAAGCGTTGTCGTTCGCCTCGCCTTTGGGATGACACAGATGGGCGGTCAGGACGACCTCCTCGTCCGTCTCACCCTCGATCAGCGCGGTCGCAACGTCGAAGGTGCCGTCGTAGAACTTCGAGTCGATCACTGCCCGAACCTTAACCTTTTTGCCATCGCACAGCATGCGCCTGAGTTTCATCCCCTGCCGATAGCTCAGCACAAACC
>JAMOPK010000111.1 GCA_027064565.1 Caldifarciminota bacterium
GCGCAACCTTGAAAAGCTGGGCGTGGAGCGCATCGACTACATCATATCGAACCATGCCGAGCAGGACCATTCGGGCAGCATCCCGAAGCTGCTGGAACTATATCCGGAAGCGAGGGTGGTGACGAACAAAAAGTGTCGCGATTTCCTCATAAACCTTTTGCTGATTCCGAAAGACAAATTCATCGTGATAGACGAGGGCGATGAACTTCCTCTGGGCGATAAGACCCTCAAATTCATAATGACGCCCTGGGTTCACTGGCCCGAAACGATGTCAACTTACCTCGTCGAGGACAAAATCCTGTTTTCCTGTGACTTTTTTGGCTCCCATCTTGCCACGAGCGAGATGTTAGTCGAAGAAAACCCCAAGGTCATCGAGGACGCCAAGCGCTATTATGCCGAGATCATGATGCCGTTCCGAAAAACCATCCGCAAGAACATTGAAAAAATCCTGCAAATGGACATCAGGGTGATAGCGCCGAGCCATGGCCCGATTTATCTGAAGCCGCAGATCATCATAGACGCCTATTCTGACTGGATATCCGACGCTGTGAAAAACGAGGTCGTGATCCCTTACGTCTCAATGCACGGAAGCACGCGAAAGATGGTGGATTACTTCATCGATGCCCTGATTGAGAGGGGGATGATCGTCCGGCCATACAATCTGCCACATGCTGATATGGGTAAGATGGCTATGGCATTGGTTGAAGCCGCCACCATCGTTTTTGCCACACCTATGGTTCTTTCTGGGGCACATCCGGCTGCGGTTTATGCCGCATTCCTGACGAATGCCCTGCGTCCAAAGCTCAAATTCGCTTCAATGATAGGCTCTTACGGCTGGGGTGGTCGTATGCTCGATCAGATAAAGGGACTGATTTCCAACCTCAAAGTCGAATTCCTTGAGCCAGTGCTTGTTAAGGGACATCCGAGGAAAGAGGATCTCGCCAAGTTGGAAGCACTTGCCGACACTATTCTCGAGAAACACCGTGAAATCGGGATAGCCTGAGCAACAGAATCAGCTTACAGGCAATCAAAAAGCCGGGCTTTGATGCCCGGCTCATTTTTTCTAAAGGGCCGCCCTTACACAACTCACTCAAACATCTTGCTGTCAGAACCCCCTTCCCATAGCTGCTTCCCCTTGGGGGCCGGATTGTCCCCCCATACCGCCAGGTTGTCCTCCCACACGCGGCTCGCCGGACTGGCCTCTGTCCATGGAGCTCGGTCCGGGCTGCATGTTGGGTTGTTGCCCCGCAACCGCACCGGACTGACCTTTACCGGCAATAAGGGATAACTTTAGATCAGCAAGAGCTGAGCGATATTGGGCAAGGGCGGTTATGTAATTTACTCTCGCCGACAGATAAGCAAGCTCAGCGTCCATAACATCCAGCGAGGTTGCAAGGCCGCTCTTATATTGCTCTTCTGCCATCGAGAACATCTTTTTCGCAAGCTTCAAGTTCTCAAGCTGCGAGTTTATGGTATTTCTGGCAGCTGTTAGGTCGCGATAGGCAGATTTTACCTCCAGCACAGCGCCATCCGCTGCCATCTTTCTCATAACACGCAATGACTGTATTTGTAAGTCCATTGAATTGACCTGAGCTTTGGTTTTAAAGCCGTCGAAAATGGGCATCTGGGCACCGATAACCGCCGTCCAGCTGCCTCCCCATTTGTCCTCAAATCCATGGGGACGCTGGTAATCGTATTGCCATGACACAAAGACCGAAGGTTTATCCGACGCACTCTGTGCCGCTTTCAACCTCTTAAGAGCCTGTATCTGGATGTCCATTTTCTTTAGATCAAGCCTGTTACGTAGAGCAAAATCGACGAGGGAATCAACATCAGCATTATATTCGACGAATTGGAGTGAATCAACCAGCTGGATTTCAATGGAATCCGGCAGGCCGATCGCGAATTTCAAGGCATCAAGGGCAGAACGATAACCGTTGCGTGCCTGAATCACCGTAGGCTCAGCGTTTTTCCACTCCACTTCGGCTCGGAGAAGCTCAAAATCGGATGCATATCCATTATCGTATCTCTGTTTGACGGCCTCATAGTGCTCCTTTTTCTCCTCGTAAGCCGTTTGGGCCAGTTCGTAAAGTGACTTGGTCATGAGGGTGGTGTAATAAAGCTTTTCCACCTGATTTTTCACCTGCGCTTCTGTGATTTTGAGGTCTATCTCGCTTGCCTGCAGATTCAACTTCGAGGCTTTGTATGCGTTTAACCTTGCCCCCCACGTAAAAATGGGGTAGGACACCGAGAGCTGGAGTTTGTAGTTGTCCGGTTTTCCGAATTCCATCGATTCAAACCGGTAATGAGGTATCAGGATTCCGCCTGGCCCCGGTTCAAGGTATTCCAGCACCGGCATGGTCATTTTCTGCACGTAAGAAAGCCGTGCGTAAGTGGCAGATGCCGAAATTGAAGGGAAAAACGAGCTTCTGGATGCCATGACATCGCTGTTCGAGGCCTCGATAGATAACTTCGCTGCCTTCACAGTGGGGTTGTTCTGCAGAGCAATCTCTATCGCTTTCTCCTCGGTCAATTTCAATGTGTCCGTTGAAGTTATAATGGCCAAAAATACAAGCCAGTTCATTTCTCTGCCTCCTTTCTGAGCATTGCACCGTTGAGAAAAAGGTCAACTGCAATGCTGTAGAATTGATCAGGATTTATGTCGATGTTAAAAACGATGGAATTCACCACCATTTTCTGAAGTAGCCCTGAAAGCGCTGAGCTCAGCAACACCGGATCAATGGGCTTGAGATATCCGGCATCTATACAACTCTTCATCAAATCAGTGACAAATTTCTGACTCTGACGATAGATCTCAACGTGTTTTTTTTGGTTATCTTTTTCACAACTTTTACGTGAACTCGCGATCTCCTCGTTGAGTATTATGAAAAAAATCTGTTTGTGGTGGGTAACATATTCGAAGTAGGATTTTATACCTATTTTTAGTCTGTCAAGAGGGTCTTCAATTCCGGCCATTCGTTCCTTTATGGTCTCGATCATTCCCTGGATCATAAATTTAATCGTGCTAAAAAAAAGCTGTTCTTTCGATTTGAAATAGAGGTAAACGGTACCTTTTGCGACACCGGCAAGGTTAGCGATGTCTTCCACTTTTGTCGCGTGAAACCCTTTCTCAGCGAACACCGTTTCGGCCACTTTCAGTATCTTAATCTTTTTGTCTTCTTTGTTTTCCATTTCGCTCCTCCTGCTGACTGACCAGTCAGTCACATATGGTAAATGGAGGCGAAAGGTTTGTCAAGAAAAGGCTGTAAAACTGCCATGGGATTGGATGTATATAACATCTTTTTAACCA
>JAMOPK010000112.1 GCA_027064565.1 Caldifarciminota bacterium
TCGATCTCTTCCTGATTCAGGTAACCGTGCTCCAGCTTGATGTGATCGCTGAGGTCCCACTGAAAATCGTCGGGCTTGATCGCGACTCCCTGCTTCTGAAGTTCCGCCCTCATGCGCTCAGGCATGATGTTCAGCACGTCCTCGACGCTGCCTTTGACCTCGTAAGGCAGGATTTCCCTGACGTCCGGGTTCCATCCATCGGGCGGCTCGATGCCGTAATAACCGACCTCTTTGCTCTGGTTCTTTATGGCAAGCCATTCCCCGTCCGAAAGCAAAGCTTTCAGTGTCGGGTAGAGGATGTTGTTTTCCCTGAATACCATATCGACGAGCGCTGTGGAAATCTCCGATGCAAGCTCTTTGACCTCCCTGGCGAACTGGTCGCGTGGTTTCTCCTCGTCGGAGTTCAGTATCCTGATCAGCTTGGCGATCTTTGCCCGATTCTCATCATGCTTTCTCCACAAAACCGAGGCGACTGCGTTAAGCCCACGTCTCTCGATGTAAGGGAAAATGATGATCTCCTCACGGTTGTAATGGGTTCGCCCGATATTTTTGATCTTGAAAGCCAGGTCTTTGAGCGTGTTGAGGATGTTTTTGAAAGCTACGGGGTCGTCCTTGACCCGTTCCAGAGAGCTGGCGTAGAGATTGAGCATCTCGGCGTCTTTGAGGATCGCCTCATTTTCCTCTAACAGCGTCTTGAGAGGATGGCCTTCGGGCAAGTTGTAAAGTTCTCTGTCCTGTTGGTTCACCGCTTCTCTGAAAAGCAGGACGTGAAGGTCGCAAAGTTTGGCGATGTCGATGGGACGCAGCCCCTCTTTAACCAGTTCCTGCTCGATCAATGGGATTTCCAGAGGACTTACATTGGTGAGCACCTGCCGAAACTCCTCCTTCAATTTCTCCGGAGACTCCCCTCTGTGCAGTTTCTTAATGATTTGCTTGAGGAGATCCTTCTTGTATTCCGCATTTTTTAAGAATTCAGCCATTTCTCATCCCTCCTTAAAGTAACCATTTTGGTCACTTTTATTGGAGAGAAGTATAAGCGAAAGCTTATAGTCAGGCAAGGTGCGCATGCCTTTTTCATGCAAAACTTATTGCATGGAATGGATGGGTAGCCTGTCGAACAAGGATTTTCAGGGTGTCAATTAACAGGGGGATTGCCCTAAACGGAGGGCTGTCCCCGTTTACTCAGGTTAGTCAGGGGTTCACAACCAGAATCTTTTTAGAGAGCATCGACTTACCGGTTTTGACTCTGACGAAATAGACTCCCTGCCTCCGAATGTGGAAACGCCATGTTCCCTGATTCCGCACGTTTCGGCTCAGTATCACCCTTCCAGATGGGTCGAAGACAGTGATCTCAGCCGGGCGAGACAGTTTCACAGAGAACCAGCCAGTTGCCGAAATCTCCGGGAAAATGACTCCTGATGGGGAAATCGATTCCGTTTCTTCCTCAATGGAAGGCTGGACGCTGCCGCCTGAGATGAAATAGAAGGTGCCGCCGTTGCTCCCCAGAAGCTGAGTCCCGCCTCCAATGTCCGCATATCCGTCGTGGTTCACATCAGGGAAGGATGTAACCGTGAAGAACTTGTTATCGCCTCGAAATGTCCACAAGGGTTGTCCGGTCCG
Source organism: Caldifarciminota bacterium (assembly GCA_027064565.1). Classification (GTDB taxonomy): domain Bacteria; phylum Hydrothermota; class Hydrothermia; order B15-G9; family B15-G9; genus WGAI01. The sequence goes on from JAMOPK010000112.1 coordinate 1,621, forward strand.
TCCATCTATGAGATACAGATTATGGTCGAATGAACCCGCCACCACCTCGTTGCGCCCATCACCATTGAGATCCGGGACGCTGTCCACCGTCCACACATCGTCGCCGGCGCGGTATGTCCAGATGATGGAACCATCGGCACCCGACACCACGATCACCTGAGGTGACCAGCTGCCGACAGCTATGTCAGGAAGGCCGTCATCGTTCACATCGCCGATTGGCACCACTTTCATAACGACATTTGACACCACGCTCCGCCACAGAAGCTGGCCATCCGAACCGCTCAGAGCGATCACCTCGCCTCCCCAGTTGCCGACAATCACATCCTGAACACCATCCCCGTCAAGGTCATCGATGTTCGAGACCCACCAGATGTCGTTGCCTGTATCGTAGCTCCACAGAACACGTCCGTTCTCGGAGGGATTGCCGCTGACGAGATAGACGTTGTGGTCTCTGGTTCCGTTCCCGCCTGCGCCCGCAATTATGTCGTTGCAGGAATCCCCGTTGATGTCCGGGATCGGGGAGACCGAGATCACAGCGTCGTTGGCCTGATGCCTGAAAAGAACCGTGCCGGTGGCGCCGTCAAAGACATAGACACAGCGAGGCCCCATCGTTCCGCTGTTCCATCCTCCGGCCCCGGCAAGGACCTCGACGGTGCCGTCCCCGTTTACATCGCCAAGCGTGTCCACAGAGTAAATCCAGCCACCATGGCCATCCTCATTTTTCGTGTCGTAACGCCAGATAACGTTGCCGTCCCGCCCGGAAATGGCATAGACAGACCTGTCGCCCCATGCACTACCGTGGATCAGGTCGGGATAGCCGTCACCATTCAGGTCGGACACTCCCATGAGTCCGCCCTCGCCCCATCCGCCTCCAAGGTCACGTTCCCAGAGGGTGATCCCCTCGCCGTAGCTCTCTCCCCTGACAGCGTAGAGGTTGGGGCCGGTGACCCCGGCGTCGTAAGAGTCGAAGATCACGACGACAGAACCGCTGTAAGGGTCCACAATAAACGTCGACGAAACCACGTTATCCGGTCCGCTCAGGCTCCACAGAAGTGTCCCGCCATCAAACAGGTTGGATATGCCGGTTCCCGACAGAAACACCTCCATCACGGGCGTCACCGGGTCGTTGGAATAAATCCACATGGTGTCCTCGACGTAGCCGATCTGGTTGGGCGAAAAGTAAATCGTTAGTGTTTCTTCCGCAGCCGGAGGGAGCTCAAACGGGATGGTCGCCGTCTCCATAGAGAACTCGACACCGCTTATGGCGATGCTATCAACTCTTAGAGTGTCCGAACCCGTGTTGATTATCACAAGCTGTGTCCTTTTCAGGCCTCCCAGATAGTTTTCTCCAAAGTCAGGTGAGGTGTCGTTCACGTTGATCTCGGGCCCGGAAATGGTAGCCACAGCTGCGAGATGGACGACAACCACAGGCTCGTCCGGATCGTTGGAATGGATCAACATGGAGGCCTGAAAACTGTCCCTTTCGGGTGAGCAGAACCATATCGGAAGCATAACACTGCTGGACGGCTGAACGGTAAGGGGCAGCGAGGTATCCGGGCCGAACGCCTCCGATGAGATGGAAATCGAGTCGATGGAAAGCTCTCCATCACCGGTATTTTCGATCCGCAGGTATTGTGTGGCCGTATCTCCTGTCGGCACCGAACCGAAATCCACAACCGTATCGGGG
>JAMOPK010000113.1 GCA_027064565.1 Caldifarciminota bacterium
TTCCATAATGCACACCTATTACCGGGAATTCGCCTTCAAACATGTCAGCTCGGCCGATTTTCAACATGTGGTGGAGAAAGTCACCGGCGAAAAATGGGACTGGTTCTTCAAGCCGTGGCTCTACACAACTTCCTATCCAGATTTCCAGCTGGACAGGGTCGTCGTCCGGGATTCTCAAACCCTGATTGCTGTCAACAAGTCCGGGCCGTTCATGCCAACACCGATAAAATGCGGCGATTCCATTTTCAAGCTGCCGGCCCGAAAGACTATCTTGAGGGCATCAAGCCCGTGCAGGTCGCCGGTGCTTGACCCCAATGACCTGTTCATCGAAACGAGGGAGACCAACAACGGACTCGGAACCCGTGTGGGGATGCTTGTCCCACGTCTGAACTACATGCAGAACGAATGGCTCCTCATCCCGGTGGTCTCGCTGAAGACCCCCGGAGTCTCTTTCCTGAATCTGGATTACGACGACCTCCGCGGAACTCTCATCTCCACGATCTACCATCCCGCACCTGAGGTCAGACATCCGGAATCCGGTGAAACCCATGCGTCATCCTTCTTCTGGTTCGCCACCAGCCGAAGCCTCAGGCCCGGCGTGAACAACCTCTATATCCAGTTCAACGGCTTTATCTTCAGCACGAAGGGATTTGATCCCAATTTTGACTTTTACCTCGGCTCCGAAAGGACAGAACTGAACGACATATTTCCCACCCGTGTGTCAAAATACGATTTCGGCGGAAAATTCAGGCTCTACACTGACATCTACTTTCTGCTGCCGTTCAGCGAGGACCTGTTCTATGACACCACCATGTCCGGTGACACACTCACGCTCAGCGGCGTTTACGCCGGCCTCTACTATTCGCTGACCCATTCGCAAAAAGCTTACTACGCATCAACGTCTTACGGCATAGGCATTGATGCCGGCGTGAGCTCTTCTTATAGGACAGGCATCCAGTTGCGGCTCAGGGGATTCGTGGATGTTCAGTTCAACAAATTCCCGTGGCTGGAGGTGCGGATTGAATCGGAGCAGTCTCTGACCGACTTCTGCATGGCCTTCGACAGGCCATCGGTCGGCGGACACAGGATCTTCGACTTCAACTGGATGGTCGGGCCGGGACTGCCGGGGTATTTCGACCGACAGCTCAAACTTTCGGGCAAGAACTTCACAGACATCAAGGTTTTCTCGCCCCGTGCCGGGATATTCAGCCTCTACTGGGCGATGGGATGGCTGGATTTCTATCGTCCGCCGTTTCAGGAGGCCGGGATCAACGTCGCCCTGCCTCAGATGCTGGGCGGCTCGCAGGTGCCACAGCTGTTTTTCCCGGTCTGGATATCCGATCCACCTGAAGGCGGCAAAAACCTCGGGTTCAGAATGGTCTTCGTGATCCCGATGGGTGTCTGAGATGCTGATTCAGGAGGGACTCGCAAGGATAGAATTCGAGGAACTGGACGAGGTCTTTTTCAACCCACGCGGGAAACTGAGCCGTTCCTTCGGCGTGCTGGGCATAAGGGCGCTCAGCAGGGCCCTCGGCGAGGAGCTGGTCGTCGCCGATGCCTTTACGGGCGTCGGAACCCGCTCGATCCGCTACCTTTTAGAAACCGGGGATGCCGTCGCCGGGGTTCACGCCAACGACTCATCCGCCCCTGCGCTGGAATTCGCCATCCGAAACGCGAGGCTGAACGGCGTCATTGAGCGGATGAAATTCCACTGTCTCGAAGCAAGGCGCTTTTTCTGGCGCAGCGTTGAGGCCAACCGGTTTTACCACTTCATCGACATCGACGTCTTCGGGACGCCCATGCAGTTCATCCCTTTCGCTGTCAACGCCTTGAAACGTCAGGGGGCGATTTACGTGACCTCAACGGACACGGCGCCGCTCTGCGGGATCAACCGCAAGGCAGCATTCCGAAACTACGGCGCTGTGACCGAAAACGTGGAGTTCTGCCACGAGGCCGGGGCAAGGATCGTCATCGCAGCGGTGCTATCGGCATCGGCGAGGCAGGCCTACGTCGCCCGGCCGCTCTTTACCCTTTTCGACGGCTATGCATTTCGAATCCTCATGATGATGGAGCGTGGCAGAAAATCGTTCCCGCACAAGGAAATTGGCTTCATCTTCAGGTGCCCATCCACAGGGGAAGTCAAAGCCGTCAAACAGCATCGGCTCGGCACGGTGGACATGGAATGCCCTTCGGAACTTCAGGCCATCGGCCCGATGTGGCTGGGCGATATGCATGACCCCGAATTCCTGAAATTGATGTTAGAATCGCTGTCCGAAAACTGGTTCGACGAACGGGACAGGCACAAACTTAAAAGGCTGATCAAGACCATGCAGATGGAGATCGACATGCCGCCGTTTTTCCACGACCTGAGCGTGCTTGCGGACCGGATCGGCATCAGCACGCCCCGAAAAATGGACATGGTCAACGCATTGAGACGCGAGGGATTCCGTGCCGGCGTGACCCATTTCAGTGGAACCGGGATAAAAACCGATGCCGATCACATCACACTCGCCCGGATCGCAAGGGAACTTGTGACATGAGGAGGGCCAATGAGCGATAAGCTGAAGGGAACGGTCTTCTCGCTGATAGCTGCCACGGGCTATGCCTCGGTTTACATCATCGCCCGCTTCGCACAGCGTTACGTCACGACGGATGTCTTCCTGCCGTGGTGGTTCCTCATGGCCTCGATCTACAGCACCACGATTTTGCTCATCCGAAAGGAATTAGGCCGGTTTCTGAAAAGCATCCGCAAACACAAATTTTTCTTCATCTACTTCGGCCTATCCGAGTCCGCTGGCACATTCACGTTCTTTTACCTGCTCAGGATAATGAACCCGTCCGTCATTTCCTTCGTCAGCAACCTCAGCCCTGTGGCCGTTGCGTTCTGGGGCTTCCTGATCCTCAGGGAAAAACTCACCAGGATGGAGACGTTCGGCGGATTAGTGGCGGTCTCAGGCGTGCTGCTCATCTCAAGGGCATCGCCCGGCGGCGAGCTGGTCAAGATACTGGTAGTCGTGCTCATGGTCATGTTCTTCGCATTCAACACCGTGCTTGTCAGGATAAAAGTGAGGGGGGATATCCCGCCGATCTACATCGTTTCGCTGAGGACCTACGCCCTTTTCGCCGTCTATTTCGCCTATCACGTGCTGAAAAACGGGACCATCATTTTCCCCGACCCGCACGCCATCCCTTACATCGTGGTCGGCTCCCTGATCGGGCCTGTTGCCGCAACCTTCTCCGTCATCCATGCGCTCCAATACCTCAAGGCCGCCGATGTCTCGATAATCAAATCGGTTCAGCCGC